>USPP01000270.1 GCA_900556615.1 uncultured Eubacteriales bacterium | reverse complement strand
GTAAACCAAAGAAACAGTTTCATCAAGATAGGAGTGGGGGTTCAAAGGGGGAGAACCATTGAGCAGTTTTTCTGCTTTTGCTGAAAAACGCTCAGGTTCTTTCTTTTTACAGATTCCGCGAAGCGGATTCTGTCATTTTCATTTCTTCGAAGAAAGAAAATCGGGCAGGCGTTTTTAGTGCAACTAAATTTCTATTCGCACACGAGCAAAGAATGCCGGAAAAACGTTCTCCCGACTCTTTCAAGAGTCCGCTAAATTATTATTTATCTTCAAACCTAACTGTAATCCATAACCATTAAATTAGATTCGTTTTATCTTCACGGATTCCGGATACGGCGCTGCTTAGTTAATTGTTGAAATCGTCAGTGTTGTTTCCTCCAGCACATCAAGCAAAACCCTGACGGTATCAAGCGCCGTGAAAATCGTTACGTTATAATCGGTCGCACAGCGTCTGATCTTCTGACCGTCACTAAGCTGATTGAGAGAACCGATATCTCTTGTGTTAATGACATAGGCGATGTGTCCCTGCCTGATAGCGTCGGGAATCTCCTCGCTACCGTCGCTGATTTTTTTCAGGACATGAGTGCGGATTCCGTTTTTCTTGAGGAATTCGGCAGTACCGGAGGTTGCCTCTATATTAAAGCCGAGATTGTAGAAGCGGCGGATAAGAGGCAGAGCCTCATCTTTATCCTTGTCGGAGATCGTCGCGAATACCGTCCCATAGTTCTGGAGCTTCATTCCCGACGCCTGAAGAGCCTTATACAGCGCACGGTTAAGCTTATCGTCATAACCGATCGCCTCGCCGGTTGATTTCATTTCAGGAGAAAGATAGGCGTCAAGTCCTCTGATTTTATTGAAGGAGAATACCGGCACCTTAACATACCAGCGCTTTTTTTCCTCCGGGTAAATATCAAAGATTCCCTGCTCCTTGAGGCTCTTTCCCATAATAACCTCGGTAGCGATGTCGGCAAGGCTGTAACCGGTTGCCTTGGAAAGGAAGGGAACCGTTCTTGAGGAACGGGGATTGACTTCGATAATGAAGACATTTTCATTCTGATCTACTATAAACTGTATATTATAAAGACCTATAATACCGATACCCAAGCCGAGCTTTTTCGCATAGGTAAGAATGACTCCTTTTACCTTGTCGGAGATACTGAAAGCGGGATATACGCTGATGGAATCTCCGCTGTGAACCCCTGTGCGTTCAACAAGCTCCATGATGCCTGCCACAAAGACGTTTCTTCCGTCACAAATAGCGTCGACCTCAACCTCTTTTCCCTGAATGTATTTGTCAACAAGCACCGGCTTATCTTCGTCGATTTCGACGGCGGTCTTGAGATAGTGACGAAGCTGTTCTTCGTTTGCAACAATCTGCATAGCGCGCCCTCCAAGCACAAAAGAAGGACGGACGAGAACCGGATAGCCTATTTCAGAGGCGGCACGGATACCGTCTTCGATTTTTGTTACCGCTCTTCCTTTGGGCTGGGGAATATCGAGCGCCGAAAGAATTTTTTCAAAGCTGTCGCGGTTTTCTGCGCGTTCGATTGCCTCACAGTCGGTTCCGATAATTTTAACGCCCCGTTTCATAAGCGGCTCGGCCAGGTTGATGGCGGTTTGACCGCCGAGCGAGGCAATAACGCCCTCCGGCTTCTCAAACTCGATAATATTCATGACATCCTCTGTTGTAAGAGGTTCAAAATAGAGCTTGTCTGCAGTTGTATAATCGGTTGAAACCGTTTCGGGATTATTGTTAATGATAATCGCTTCATAACCGGATTTCTTGATGGTTGACACGGCATGAACGGTTGAATAATCAAACTCAACACCCTGACCGATACGAATCGGTCCTGCTCCGAGAACCACAATTTTCTTTTTCTCGGTAAGACGGGAAGCGTTTTCTCCGGCATAGGAGGAATAGAAATAAGGTATATAGGCATTTGTATGGCAAGTATCCACCATGCGGTAAACCGGGAATATCCTGTTTTCAGTGCGGAGTTTATAAACCTCTGTTTCCGTCGTATCCCACAGCTTTGCAATATATTTATCGGAAAAGCCCATCGCTTTTGCAGCGCGAAGAGTATCGGTATTATTTTTTCCGTTTCTAACGGTATTTTCCATTCTTACTATTTTTTCAAGCGATTCGAGAAAGAAGGGGGTTATCATCGTGATTTCCGAGATTTTTTCAATGGAGCAGCCGCGGCGGAGAAGCTCTGCTTCTGCAAAAATATTGTCGTCCCGGAATACCGAAATATAGGTAAGAAGCTCTGTATCGCTCATAGGATCAAATTTGGGAAGGTGAAAGTGACAGGCTCCGATCTCAAGAGAGCGTACCGATTTCAGGAGACATTCTTCAAGGCTGGAACCGATCCCCATGACTTCACCGGTTGCCTTCATCTGCGTTCCGAGTGTGTTGGAAGCGCTTGCAAATTTATCAAAAGGAAAACGGGGGAGCTTTGCGACAATATAGTCAAGACTCGGCTCAAAGGCAGCAGTGGTATTCGCCACCGTGATTTCTTCAAGCGACATTCCAACAGCGATTTTAGCGGTTACACGGGCAATTGGATATCCGCTTGCCTTCGATGCAAGCGCCGAAGAACGGGAAACTCTCGGATTGACCTCAATGAGATAATATTCGCTTGTATGGGGATGCAAGGCAAACTGAACATTGCATCCACCCTCGATCTTAAGCTCTCTGATGATCTTGATTGCACTGTCGTTCAGCATTTTCAAATCATGACTGTTCAGCGTCATGATGGGAGCTACGACGATGGAATCTCCGGTGTGAACGCCGACCGGATCGATATTTTCCATACCGCAAATGGTAATAGCGTGATCATTTGAATCGCGCATAACCTCGAATTCAATTTCTTTATAGCCTTTTACGCTCTTTTCTATCAGAACCTGATGTACCGGAGATAGCTTGAAGGCATTCAGCCCCGTTTCAATCAGTTCCTCTTCATTATAGGCAAATCCGCCGCCTGTTCCGCCGAGTGTGAAAGCCGGACGCAGAACAACGGGATATCCGATTTCCTTTGCCGCTTTCTTAGCTTCCTCAAGGCTGTAAGTGATTTTTGAGGGGATTGTCGGTTCACCGATCGATTGGCAAAGCTCTTTGAAAAGCTCCCTGTCCTCGGCGCGTTCAATACTTTCGCTTCCGGTACCGAGAAGCTCGACGCCGCATTCCTTCAGAATCCCCTTTTT
>USPP01000269.1 GCA_900556615.1 uncultured Eubacteriales bacterium | reverse complement strand
CTCCTCGGCATTTTTCTCTCCTGTCTTCTCGCCCGCCTGTTACTCTAAAGAGGAAAGCTTCTCTTCTCCGGTACATTCCGTCATATAGGCGTAAACCTTATCAAGCGCGGCATCCTTAATTCTGTAAATCTGCGATTTTTCAAGAGACAGCTTTTCCATAAGCTCCTCTGCCGCGCCGTAAGAAGCGTCGGAAAGGAAAAAACGTTCTATCACTTCGCGTTCTTTTCCTTTCAATATCCCGATTGCTCTTTTCAATGTTTCTTTCCTTGTTGTAACGATCAGCAGCCTTATCCGAAGTTCCTCTTTTTTTGATATTTGCGAAACAAGAAAATCCTCATATTTAGAGCTTCCGCCGAAATTCGGTGCGGCGGAGGGATTACTTATTCTGAGCGATTTCAGCAGATGTTCCGTTTGGAACATTTGTTCTCTTATAAAATGCTCATTTTCACAAAGCTTGCGGTATTCCTTAAGAAACCTGGCGGCTTTCATGCGGTTTTGGTTCATAGGGCTTGTCCTTTCTTCCGATAATCCGGAATATTGTTGCCAACCATGTTGACAAAATCAAAATCTGAGGGTATAATAATGATAGAATATATTTTTGAGTTCACCCGATGTATATATTATATTCCGAATATTCGGAAATGTCAATACCCTTATAAAAATTCCGAAAACTTTTTGACCGGTTAATGAGAAAGATTGAGGTGCCGCTGTGTTTTCCGATATTTTCTGTCAATTGTTACAAAAACATCATATCAATCCCCTGCGCCTTGCCAAAGAGATTGGCGTGCCGAAATCGGTTGTTTACGAATGGAAAAACGGGGAACGCGAACCGAGCGTGGAAAATATGGTTAAGCTGTCCGAGTTCTTTGGCGTATCGCTTGAATATCTTGCTGGACAATCGGAAGCCCCCGACAGTGAGGAGCGCGAGCTTATCGTAATGCTTCGTGCGGCAAAGGAGATATCCAAGGACGACCATGATGAATTGATTGACAGCTTCAAAAAAAATATCAGCGCATATCTGCGCTCAAAATCCTCTGATGACCGGAAGCAAGATTGAGGCGGAAGCGCTTTCTTTGCTTTTAAAGCAAAAGCTTGCCGGACGCTTTGCCCTTTACTTTCTTGATTTTCGTCATATTGTGACCGGCGGCAGAGCGCTTATCAGCAGTATCTCCGAATACGAAAGCTCGGTAGGAGAAAAGCTTCCTTTTCGCCCCGAAGGCTTTACGGTACAAAAAGGAAATATTTCTCTTATCTTATACGATGATCATATATCCAATCGCTTGCGCCAGAATTGGACTATTGCGCATGAACTCGGTCATATTTTTCTTTCTCATACCTCGGACGGAAAAAAACAGCAAAACGAAGCCAATCGCTTTGCCGCGGCGCTGCTTATTCCCGAGGCTGTGGTGAGATTTCTCGATTGCAGCCTGGGACGCGATATCTTACCGGAAGAGATGACGCGCTATTTTCCAGCGTCTTTTACCGCTTGCAGCAAACGCAGAGCTGAACTGAGAGGAACCGACTATTTCCCGACCGATGCCGGCGCCGAGCTTGTTAAAAGACTCTTTTCTCCCGGCAGTGCCGCACCTTCGGAGGCGCTTTCCGATTTTGAAAATGCTGTGTTCTTTAAATAGTTTTTTACTTTGTCCCTATTCCTCTCACCATATTTTAGCTAAAAAGGCAGATACATGGCGTTTTTCCATGTGTCTGCCTTAATCATATTCTTGCGTTTCTTTGCCTTGACGTTCAAAAAATCATCTTGGAAATCCGCATAGCAAATTTATTCAGCAATTCTTTAAGCGATTAGTCAAAGAGATCGCCAAGATCACCGAGATCATCTGAATAATCTTCATAGCTCTCATATCCTTCGGGTGCCTGTACGCTGACGGCTGTACCGGGATTGACAAATTCGCATTCCATATTGATTTCGGTAGCGACCTCTGTCTCCATCATATCCATCGGCATTTTAAAGCTCATGGAAAGAGCCTTAAAATAGCCGTTTGAGGAAACGGTAACCGATATTTTGATGTCTGAAATTTCGGCGTTTACGTTTTCTTCCGTAAGAGATCCGATAAGATCCTTGAAGCTGTCTGCAAACTGCTTGGAGGAAAGGGTAAGAGCAAAGGTCTTGTTTCCGTCTTTATCCTCGGTTATCTCGGCACCCTCGAAAGCTGATTCCTCAAAATCAGCTTCAAGCATATTCATGCCTGTAGCAGCATCCTCATCAAGCTCGGTTTTTATCTTGTAGTTTCCTTCCTCGGCGGTATAATAGGAATACTCGCCTGCCGTATAAACATCGGTGGTACTTGACATTCCGAGAGCTTCAGTAGTGGTAACAACTCTTGATACCGGAGAATCGGTCTTTAAGCCGGCAGTCTTGATGTTCATGTCCATTGGAATTTCAAGATCCATGCCTTCCATCGACATTTTCATCGTCATATCGATATTCATTTCGTAGGAATCAAGGGCACTCATTTTATCATACGCCGCTTTGTAAAGCTCGTATGGCGTCTGCTTCTCTTTCTGGCAGGAAGCAAAGGGAATGATAAGCATAAGGGTAAGTAAAATTGCTGCAAATTTTTTCATGATTTACAACTCCTGATGAATAGATATTCCTTAGCATTGATAAGGTGAATCCATTATATCATCAAAGCGTCGTACTGTCAAGGCTTTTATTTTCTTTCGTTTTCTTCACTTTCCTTGGCAGGAAGCGGCTTCGAAAAAGATTTTTTTACTTGACTGTCGCTGGCTTTTTTCAGGGTAAAGATAAATTCACAGTATTCACCGTACTTGCTTTTTACCCAAATTTCCTCATTATGAGCATCAATGATGGATTTGGCTATGTAAAGTCCGAGCCCGGTACCGGTTTTATCAAGTCCTCTGCTCTTATCCCCCTTGTAAAATCGCTCGAAAACGTGGGGCAGATCTTCCGGTTTGATCCCCTCGCCGTCATTGTAAACCGAAACAAACACTTTTTTGTCGCGTTCAATGATTCTGATTCTGTACTTGCCGCCGTCCCGTGAGAATTTGACGCCGTTATCACAGATATTATAAAGAATCTGATAGATGGCGTCATGATCTGCCCAGACGTACATATTTTCCTTGTCCATTTCAAATGCAACGTCAAGCTGTTTTTTGTCAATTTTTTGCTCAAAGGACAGCAGAATGACTCGTGCCATCTCGCAGATATCAAAGGCTTTCATGGTGAATTTTCGGTC
>USPP01000268.1 GCA_900556615.1 uncultured Eubacteriales bacterium | reverse complement strand
CTTTTTATTTTTCTCCAGCCTCTTAATTTTTGCTCGGTTTTTTATTGTTTTATCATGTTTTTTATTATGCTTATGAGAAGTTTTTATCCACTCTTTCCCTCCTACGCTCCCTTTCCGTTTCCTGTGTGCCTCTTGTAAGCGCTTCCCTCATCTGTGTTTCCTCTTCCTTTTTATCACCTGCTAATCCCTTTGGCAGTGATTTCGATTGACATTTCTATTGACAAGACGGAAAAGATATGTTAAAATTATTAACATATACGGTGTATTGCTTTATTAGCGGGTATGGCGGAATTGGCAGACGCGTAAGATTTAGGATCTTATGTCGAAAGGCGCGCAGGTTCGACCCCTGTTACCCGCACCATGATGTTTGACTCATAAGTCTACAAGGCTTATGAGTCAAATTCTTTTTATAGCCCTGTTTTTAGGGTGAAAATCAGGTAAATATGCAGGAAAACGGTTGAGATCAGCGCGGCGACGCTGGGTCTTGACCGGTTTTTTGTTGTTTAGGAATAAAAAGTGGCGCAAGGAAGATAGTATCAAAAGGTTTACGGCAACAGGGGTGAATAACAATTCGTTTGTCTTAACATGATTTGGGCGACAGAGTGGATTTTCTCGTAGTTATCATGCGCAAATGTACCTCCATGTATTCGCTTTCTCATTATTCTCGCTTCTTCTATCATTGATAAAGGGGGAGGATATCCCAACAATGTGAAGTAGGGACCATTTCATAATGCTCGCTAAAAAAATAGCACGATGCCGCTTACACGGCTTGGCTTTTTCTTCATTGGTTCTCTCAGCAAAAAAAGGCTACCGGAAAGATAGCGTTCATTTCTGAGCGCTATCTTTCCGGTAGCCTCTCATGTTTGCAAAATGTAAGTTTGATATCTGATAATAGTTGTTCTACATCTAATTATAGATATCCGCAAACGGATTGCAACCCCTTTTTCAAAAATCCAAATGATGTGTCGCTTTTATGCGACACATCATTTGGATTATTTTTTAGTTGTTCACGAACTGCAAAATCAACTCAACACACTTATCTACACCTACAGAGCTATCAATCAGCAGGTCGTAGTTATGCGCATCGCCCCAATGCAGACCGGAGATGTTGTTATAATAAACAGTTCTGGCCTCATCAGAACGGCGCACATTTTTCTCTGCATTTTCGGCAGTATCACCATAAATCTCCATTACACGCTTAACCTTGTATTCCTTTGGTGCGTAAATAAAGAGTCGGATAACATTTTTATTATTACGTAGAACATAATCCGCAGCTCTGCCAACAATGACACAGCTTCCGTTATCCGCAATTTTGCGAATGATCTTATCTTGTGCCAAAATTGCCTGCTGAACCACGTCGGTGCTTAAATACAGGCTACGGAGCATTTCGGGAGAGTTCTTGTTGATATCAGAAATAAACTCCTGTGCCAAGCCGCTTTCCTGTGCGGCAAGCGCGGTCATTTCCTTATAATAAAAAGGAATGCCGAGCTTTTCTGCTACCAATTTACCAATTTGCTTGCCGGAAGAACCGTGCTCACGGGCAATGGTAATGATAACGCCAGCTTTGGAGGGCTTGAGGGCAACCTCCTCTGTGCTTTTAGCACCATTCGCTTTGAGAGTTTTCATAAACGTGATGGTCAATGCGGTTGCGACGATCATCGCAAGGAAGTCTGCAGAAGGTGCCGCATACAAGATAGCTTCCACGCCGCCGAAAACAGCGGGGTAAATAATAATCAGCGGAATAAAGCAGACGATATCACGAATCATCGAAGCAATAACTGCACGAATGGGTTTGCCAACTGCTTGGAAGAAGATAGATGTCATCTTGATAATGCAGGTGAAAGTAACAAGGCAAAGGAAAATACGGAAGCATTTTTCACCGAACACCCAATAATCTTCGGGATTAGGAATGTTGGTAGGCTGGCCGAACATACCCACAACGGTACGAGGTGCTAGTTCAAACAACGCGGTGGAAGCAAGACCGATTACAACGGTGCAGAGCAGTATTTTTCTATAAAGTTCTTTTACTCTGTCGTATTTCTTTGCGCCCATATTGTAGCTGATGATGGGTTGACAGCCGAGAACGATACCTACTACAAGGTTGATAACAACGGTAAACACCTTGCTCTCAATACCGATGATAGCAATCGGGATATCTACGCCGTACTGTGACATAGCACCGTATTTGGCGAGAAGAATATTACACACAAGAGATATGATAACGATGGTCATCTGGGTAATGAAGGAGGATACACCAAGCTGCAAAGCGCCGCTAAAAGCCTTGAAATTGGGAATAAAGCTCTTTGCGTTCAGCTTGAAGGTCTTTGCGCGGAAGAAGTACACAAGCGTAATAACGAAGGAAACAGTCTGACCAATGACGGTTGCAAGAGCTGCACCGGTCATTCCCCATTTGAAGCCGAAAATAAAAACAGGATCCAGGATGATATTGGTCAAAGCACCTGCGACCATAGATACCATCGACCAAGCAGGGCTACCGTCTGCCCGTACAACAGCGTTCATCATATTGGAGAGCATATATAGAGGGAAGAATGTCAGAATCCAATTAAAGTATTCTACGGCATATCCGATACTGTTTTCAGATGCACCAAACAAAGTGAGCAATTGTGTCTTGAGGGGATAAAAAATTGCCATCAAAGCGACGGCAGAAATCAATGTGATGGTGATTCCTGTACCGATTGCACTTGTAGCATTTTTAGTGTCCTTCTTGCCTTGACAAATATTAAGGTAGGCGGCACAGCCGTCACCAAAGCACCAGGCGAATGCTTGCGCAATAATAAAGATGGGGAATACCACGCCTGTTGCCGCATTGCCAAGTGCGGAAAGTTCGCTGTTACCAATAAATATTTGATCAACAATGTTGTAAAGTGCGCTGACAAGAAGTGAAAGCACACAGGGAATAGAGAATTTCAGCATCAGCTTGGAAATTTTCTCTTCTCCCAAGAATTTTTGCGTTTGTTCGTGTTCCATAGAAACCTCCGATAAAATATTTTAGGAGTCTTTATCGGAGAAAAGCTACCTGAAAACTACGCCGAAAACGCAAAAAAATACAGCACGTGGAATCGTCGTGATTCTACGCACTGTGGCTGTTCGACTTATATATTATATCATAACTCAATAAAAATTGCAATGAGGAAAAATAAAAAAGTATCTGTCAAGTTAAAATTGGCAAAAAAATTTTGTTTACAAACACACAAAAATG
>USPP01000267.1 GCA_900556615.1 uncultured Eubacteriales bacterium | reverse complement strand
CGCTTCAGGATCGCGGAGGATGGGCAAATCCGGAATCCGTCAATTGGTGGCTGGAGTATGCAAATGTTTTGATTCGTGAATTCGGCTCCAAGGTTAAATATTGGATCACATACAACGAACCGTATGTATTCATCCTCGGCGGATATGCACAAGGCGGCTTCCCCCCCAACATCCAGAGCTATAAGACCGCGCTTCAGGCTGGTCATTATGCAATGAAGGCTCACTTTGAAACGATTAAGCTGATTCATGAGAAGCTCCCCGGTGCACAGGTCGGAATCGCGCTTGATATGGTTCCCCGCGTACCCTCTTCCGATAAAAAGGAAGACATCGATATCGTTCCTCTTGCTAACGATACCGCATTCTATTGGTTCTACAATGTAATGGCAACCGGCGAATATCCGCCTCTTGCCGTTGAAGAGTATACCAAACGCGGATATATGTTTGAAATCACCGATTATGACCGCAAGCTCTTCAAAGAGAATCCCTGTGACTTTATCGGCATCAACTATTATTCAACCGCTGCAATTAAATATGATCCCAACGGTGGAATGGATAACTTGAATTACAATTTCGTTCCGAGAAAGGATCGTCTCGGTATTATCGAGCGTGACCCCGAAGGTCTTCGCAATATCATCCGCAAGGCTCACTCCGACACAAAGGGAAAAATTCCGATCATTGTCACCGAAAACGGATGCGGAGGAGACAACGATCATCTGGACGAATACGGTGAATGTCACGATGATTACCGCGTACAGTATTTGAAAGAACATTCACAGGTGGTCCGCGACTGCATTGACGAAGGAATCGATATTCGCGGTTATTTCGTATGGAGCTTCTGGGATATCTTCGAGTGGTCACTCGGCACTTCTGCGCGATACGGTTTGATATATGTAGACTATAACACACAAAAAAGAACCCCGAAAGACAGCTATTACTGGTATCAAAATTATATCCGTGAAAACACCGTAGAATAAAATGTCTTTTCAAATATAAGGCAATACCGCGCAATAATTGTTGTGCAGTTGCGCCGCCGGATTTTTCGTCGGACAATACAAATCAAGGAGGCAAGAGTAATTCCTCTACCGATGAAACTTGTGAAGTATGACGGAAAAGCTGCAAGCAGATGCGCAACATAGGCGTTTGCCGTGCACCCAGCGGTATTGCCATAAATATAGTTGAAGGCGCCGTTTTTGCCAAATCCATTCCGAATTGCTCCGAAAATACAATTCAGGATTGCTCTGCTCGTGTTCCGATTATTCGGAACGAGGCGGTGTCTAAAAATAACAAGGAGAAAATATTATCATGAAGAAACATATCAGCATATTTCTCTTAACTTTGACCGCTGTGCTTCTGTTATCATTCGGCACAAACGCTATGGTTGTAATCGATAATTGCGACAAATTTGTCTTAAACAACATATCCCTTTGGGGAGGAACACACGCCGAAGCGATAACGTCAGATGAAGCTCCGGAGGGAAGCGGATATATCAAAGCGATTCCCGCAAACGGTCTTATGATTCTCACCAAAGCATTTGACAATACCGACGTCTCTGCCTACCCGTATCTGTATCTTGACATATATCTTTCCGATGCATCGTCCGTAACCTCAGGACAGCTTGAAATCACAAGCTCTGGAAGACCGGACAGCGAGGAAAGCTCATGGGAGGTACCGTCGCTGAAGCTGACCGACGGCTGGAATCACCTGAAGCTTAAAATTTCCGATGCAAATGCGGAGGGTGGAAGCTTCAATGTCAAGAATTTCAACACTTTCCGTATTTTCGTCTATACATCAAACGAAAATAATGTCCTCTGTGCTGACCGTTTGGGTTTCGGAACTGCCGAGGAATGCAAGCTTGTAATCGATAACTGTGACAAGCTCGGTGAGGAAAGCAGCGTTACCGGAAACACGTGGATCGGAGGAGGACTTTATACCGTAACCGAACACGGCAAAGACGAGGTGCCGGAAGGAGAAGGCTGTATTTATCAAACGGACTCCGCTACCATCATTCTGCAATGTACCTCAACCGATACCTTTGATATAAGCGAATATGAGGAAGACGGTTATCTGATGTTCTGGTTCTATACCAGCGATCATCTCGGCACGCAGTTCACCGGTCAGATCGAACTCACCTCTTCGGGAGCGTCTGACGTAGAGGAACTGACATGGTCTATGTCAGATATCAAAAGAAAGATAAATAACGGCTGGAATAAAATTGCCCTTCCGATATCCTCAGCACAAAAAATGTCCGACACAGATTTATCTGCCATTAACTTTTTCAGAATATACGATTTCGTAATATCGGAAGATGATGCAATAGAATTCCGTGTAGATAACGTTTGCGTAGGCACCAAGGATGAAGCTATAGCAGCCGGATTCATCACCGAAGAAGAAATTACCACCCCCGATACAACGGAAAAGCCCTCTGATAATACATCAGAAGCTCCAAAAGAAAGCGTCTCTGAAAGCCGGAAAGAAAGCGAAGTCAATACCGCAACCGAAACAACTCCCTCCGCCGATTCCGATAAGGACAGCGGTAATACCGGTTTGGTTGTCGCAATCTGTATTGCCGGTGTCATCATTATCGCAGCAGCAGTTATCGTGTTCATAAAAATAAAAAAAGCCAAAAGCTCAAAATAATGAAAAAAATAAAATCGGACCGAAAGCTTCGCGGAATAACAATGCTTCTCTGTCTGTGTTTGTTGGCAGGAGGCTGTGCAAAGCCTCAAAATGTTACCGGAGATTCCGATACAATATCCGACAGCAAGAAGCAATCTACCCGCTCCGAAACGACAGAGAACAGTTTCATAAACGATTCCAAGGAAACAACGGAGGAAAACGATCCCTTGCCTAACAATTATGAACAAGCGGTTGCCAGCGCTTATAAACGCTCGGTATTATACGCCGGAAGCAAAGAAATGCGATCCGCGCTGACAACGGTACTGAAAAAAGCAGAGAGCGGGCAGAAAATCGTTTTTGCCGCTTTGGGAGACTCCATCACCTTCGGCGCCGGCGCGATCCCCGGCGGCGAATGGGTGAGTTTAGTAACTGAATGGTTAGAAAATCTCGATAGAAATTCCTCAAACAAAAACGTAACACTTCTGAATGCCGGAATCGGAGGTACCGAGGCAGTCTACGGCGCGGCAAGACTTGAGCGAGATGTACTCTCGCTGCATCCCGATTTTGTTATCGTCGATTTCGGCACAAACGATTTCGGTCTGCCTCACGGGGCAGAAGCGTACGAAG
>USPP01000266.1 GCA_900556615.1 uncultured Eubacteriales bacterium | reverse complement strand
GACGAAAAATCCGGCGGCGCTACTGCTCAACAATCATTGTGCGGTATTGCCTTAATTAATCCTCAATTTTAGCTTTTCTTGAGAAAATCGGATGAATTATTTCCGCGGGGAATTTTTCCTTTCTGTCGTAAGTATAAAGTCCGTTCTGTTCCTGCTCCACATCGGTAAGCTGTGTATAGCAAAGAGCAAACATTCTCGGGTTATCAAGAAGCACGTCGGTAAGCCCTTTAAGCCGGGTAAGAAATTCCTCCTCTGTTTGAGGTGCGTTTCCGTATCCCCATCCTCCTTTATTCGACCACCGTATACCTCCATACTCGCTGACGAAGAAAGGCAATTTTCCGTCATAGTGCTGACGATGACCACAGTGATCGGTATGTGTGCCGTCTTGAGCAAGCTTTTCGTAGTGTGCTGCCAAAATTTCCGGATTCTGTTCGTAGTTATGCACATCATAAATATCGGTAACGACATGATAGTTTCCGCTTGTATCAATACAGGGACGTGTCGGATCTGCAGCCTTGGTAGCCTTATAAACAAGTGCCAAACAATCGTCGTATTGCTTTCTGCCCTTCTGATCCCAAGTCTCGTTGAAAGGACACCACCCTACAATGGACGGATGATTGAAGTCGCGGTCAACTTCTTCAAGCCATTCGGGGAGTATTCCGTATATGGAATCAGCATAAGAGTGATCAAGTCCCCAGTTCGGAAATTCGCCCCATACAAGATATCCCTTACGATCGGCATGATAAAGGAATCTCTCTTCAAATACCTTCTCATGAAGTCTTGCGCCGTTGAAGCCCATCGCCATTGAACGGTCAATATCAGCCTCAAGCTCCTTGTCAGACGGCGCAGTATAAATGCCGTCGGGATAAAATCCTTGATCGAGTATAAGACGCTGAAAAACCGATCTTCCGTTAAGAAAGAACTTATAGTCACGATAATCAATGCTTCTCAGACCGAAATAGCTCTTTACCCTATCTTCTCCATAGGTAAGGACAATATCATACAGTCCCCCTTTACCGACCTCCCAAAGATGTTTTTCGGAAAGCGTTATTGTCAAAGAAATCTGCTCGCCGCAAGAAACGGAAGAAGCCTTCCCCATCGGTTTTCCTTCATAGAAAACCTCTGCCGTAAAAAGTGCCGCACCCTTGACCTCTGCTCTCAGCGTAAGCGTGTTGGCGCTTACAGAGGGATAATACTTTACTTTTTCAATGTGAGTTTCAGGAACAAATTCAAGCCAAACGGTTTGCCAGATACCTGTGGTACGGGTATAATCGCATCCGCACGAATAATAACCCTCACACTGCTTTCCCCTTGGGATCAATCGATTTCTTTCATCGTCTTCGGCATGCACCGTTACTGTATTCATTCCGGCATGTACCGCATCGGTAATATCAACTCTGAAGGAAACATATCCTCCTTTGTGAGAACCGCATTTCTGACCGTTTACATATACTGTCGCAAGGTAATCCACCGCGCCAAAGTGTGCATATACACGACCAAAAAGCTGATCTTCCGTAAGTTCAAAGGTTCGCTTATACCATACGGAACTCATGAAATCCTTATCTTCTATTCCCGAAAGCTCACTCTGCGGACAAAACGGCACCACAATCACATTTTTCAACGTGATGTCGTCTGCGTATATTTTTCTCTCTTCTCCGCTGTTTCCACGGTCAATTTCAAACTGCCATTCGCCGTTCAAATTTATCCAATCTCTGCGTTCAAATTGGGGTTTTGGATGCTCTTCTCTGTAAATCATATCTTATCCTCTCTATAATTTTTTTGCTTTAACAGTTTAATTATAGTATTTTACAAAAGAAAATTCAATAACATAATATCCGATTTTATTGACATATTCTACTGCAAGTGTTATACTCTTATTACTCTCACCGGAGGTATAAAAATAATATGTTTAAAATCGAAGCTATAAGACATGCGTGGCCGGAAAAGGCAGGATTTGTCATTAATCGTCCCAACGGACACACCCAATATACTTTTCTCCATTTTTTCAACAGTGTTGAATTACTGAACGATGGAAAAATGGTAAAAACCGCTTCCCATGCCTGTATAATCTATGATATCAAAACTCCTCAGAAATTTATCAGCAGACAAGCACTTACACATGATTGGATTCATATATCCGGTGATCTGATACCGCTTCTCTCTCGATTCGGCATCACAACAGATACGCTTTACTATCCGGCAACTCATGATTTTATCACGGCAATCATCAGGGAATGTGAAGCCGAATTTTATGCTGAAAAAAATAACAGCGACGACATGCTGACATTAAAAATGGCAGAACTGTTAATAAAGCTCTCACGTGCCTGCGGAGGAGAATCGGCTATACCGATCGACCTGGGTACAGAAGAGCGACTGCGAAAGCTGAGAGGCAGCGTATTCTCTTCCCTTGGACATCACTGGACCGTGGCGGAGATGGCAAAAGAAGTAAATCTCAGTGAATCGAGATTTTTCAGCGTCTATAAATCCATGTACGGTTCCGCCCCCATAGATGACCTCATCAACGCAAGAATCGAAAGTGCCAAAAGCGCGCTCTCCTTTAGTAAGGACTCTATAGCATCTATTGCCGAAGCTCTCGGATATAATAATCTCTCTCATTTTATACGTCAATTCAAAAGTGCGGTCGGGTTACCTCCGGCAATGTACAGAAAAGAAAGCCTGAAGGAATGAAATAAATGTTATATAATGACTGCTAAATAACCGAAAAACAGCACAAACAAGCTCAATTTTTATGTTTTTGATTGTTCATGGTTTTACACTCTCTTGTACGCATAGACGGCATTCGCTGGAAACTGAATGGGCTGTTGCTTTCAGCAACAGCCCATACTGATAAAAAACAAATTCAAAACATCTGAATGTATTGCTCGCGCTCGGCACCGACAGACACATACTTCACCGGACAGCCCACACTAGTTTCAAGATAGCGGACATACCTCTGAGCATTTTCGGGAAGCTCGGAAAATCTGCGGCAGCTTGAAATATCACTCATCCAGCCGTCGAAAAATTCATAAACCGGCTTTGCTTCAGCAAGCTCGACTCCCATCGGAAAATCCTCGGTTCTGACGCCATTTACCTCATAGGCAACACACACCGGTATTTTTTCAAGATAAGAAAGCACATCAAGTTTTGTTACTGCGATACAAGTAGCTCCCTGAACAAGAGCTCCATATCTCGATGCCACAGCATCAAAACCTCCGACACGTCTCGGCCGACCGGTCGCTGCACCGTATT
>USPP01000265.1 GCA_900556615.1 uncultured Eubacteriales bacterium | reverse complement strand
ACCGCTCCGAATACAAAAATGATAGAGTTTGCCGAGCTTCTTGTTGATACGGTTCACAGCGCGGATTGGGCGTTTTTTGCCAAGAACGGAAATGATGTTACCACAATGGCAGTAATGGTTTCGAGAGCCTATACCCACAGAAAGAAGATCGTTTTCTTTAAAGGGTATTATCACGGTATCTCACCATGGACGCAAAAGATCGATTATGCCGGGGTTACTCCGGAGGATGTTTCTAACAATATCTATCTGGATTGGAACGATGCCGACGCTCTTGCAAAGGCTTTTGACGATAACAAAGGACAGATTGCCGCTGTTATTGCTCAGCCGTATATGCACAATAATTTTATGGATAATGCTCTCCCTGCCAAGGATTTTTGGCAGAAAACGAGAAAGCTTTGCACTGATAATGATGCGGTTTTGATTATCGACGATGTAAGAGCAGGATTTCGGCTTGATATCGCCGGCTCCGATCATTATTTCGGCTTTGAGGCAGATTTAATATGTTTCTGTAAAGCTCTTGCGAACGGTTACAATGTTTCGGCGCTTTGCGGAAAGAATTTCCTGAAAAATGCGGCATCTTCGCTTTCCTATACAGGCAGCTATTGGCTTTCCGCCGTTCCGTTTGCGGCAGGAATTGCCTGTATAAACAAAATGAAGAAGCTGAACAGTCCCCAAATTCTCATTGAGAAGGGAACAAAGCTCAAGGAAGGACTTATTTCAGCGGCAAACAAATATGGCTATGATCTTCATGTGAGCGGGATCCCGTCGCTGTTTTATCTGAGAATTGCAGACGATCCTTCCCTTATGCTTCATCAGGAATGGATCGCGGAATGTGTCAAGAGAGGAATTTTCTTTACCAATCATCATAATCACTTTATAAACGCTTCTCTTTCGGAGGAGGACATTGCGCAAACCATAGAGATCGCTGACGAGGCGTTTTCGGTGGTAAAAGACAGACATTCCTGATGGGCGGTTATTTCTGGTATAAAAGCCTTCTTGACGGGGACGAGGCTGAGGCGTACACCGAAATATCTTCTGGGCTTCTCTCTATGGAACAGGAGATAAAGGTCCCGGAGCTTGAATACCGCCGTATTTCGGAAATATATTCCATGGTGAAGCTTGACCGACCGGAAATATTTTATGCGGCGGAGCCGGTGTATCGGAGCAGAATGAGTTCAGAGCATATTTCCGTTGTGCCAAAGTATCTTTTTAACGAAAAACAGATTTCTCGGATGAAAGAAGCGCTGTCGGTCCGGCTGGAAAGAATTTTACGTCCTGCCTTTTCTCTTGACGAAATCAAAGCGGTCGAGTTTGTGCGCAGCTTTGTATTTGAAAATGTAAGATATGATAAGCTTGAAAAGAATTATTCTCATGAGGTTTACGGCGTGCTGTCTCACGGTATAGGAGTGTGCGAGGGAATCTCCAAAACCGTAAAGCTCATGCTTGACAGACTCGGCATTGAGTCTATTGTTGCGATAGGAAGTGAAAATGAAGATCACCTTCGCCACGCATGGAATATGATAAATCTTCACGGAAAAATGAAGCATTATGATCTGACGTTTGATTTGTCGCGCCGTGAAAAAGGTTTGAAGCCTAAATACGCCTCTATGACGGACGAAGCAATATTCAGAGATCACAATAAACCGGTTTTCAGACTGCCGGAAGCTATGTAAGGAACACATATGATATATACTGCTATAAAGGAACTTGTGAATTACGGAGAGAGAAACGGACTTATCACGAAATATGATCGTGTCTATATGATTAATAAAATTATCGGTGTCCTCGGATTGGATGAATTTGAGGACACCGAAAACGCTTCCGAAAGAGAGCTTTGCAGTATTTTAAAAGAAATAACCGATTATGCGGTGAGCAAAGGCTTATGTGAGGACGGCATTGTATCGAGAGATCTTTTTGATACCAAAATTATGGGACTTCTCATGCCGTATCCGGGTGAGATTATTAAAAAATTCAGAGAGCTTTACAGTATATCTCCCGAAACGGCAACCGATTGGTATTATAAGCTCAGCTGTGACAGCAATTATATCAGACGTGACCGGATAAAGAAGGACCGAAAATGGAAGATTTCTACCGAATACGGGGATATTGACATTACGATCAATCTATCCAAGCCCGAAAAAGACCCTAAAGCGATTGCGGCGGCGAAGCTTATGAAGCAGAGCGGATATCCGAAATGTGCTCTCTGCCGCGAAAATGAGGGATATGCGGGAACGCTCACTGCCGCCGCGAGGCAGAATCACAGAATCATTCCCTTGAGGATTAATGATAGCGATTGGTTTTTTCAATATTCTCCCTATGTTTACTATAACGAGCACTGTATCGTTTTTAATTCCGAGCATACGCCGATGGCAATCAACAGAGCGACTTTTCGCAAGCTTCTTGATTTTGTAAGCCAATTCCCGCATTATTTTGTGGGCTCCAATGCCGATCTTCCGATTGTCGGAGGCTCTATTTTAACCCATGATCATTTTCAGGGCGGAAGATATACTTTTGCGATGGCGAAGGCTCCGATTGAAAAAAGACTTATTTTTAAAGAATATGAAACGATCGAAGCGGGTATAGTCAAGTGGCCGATGTCTTGCCTGCGGCTGAGAGGGGAGAACACTGAAGCTCTTGTTGAGCTTGCTGACAAAATTCTATCTGCGTGGCGTCGGTATTCCGATCCGAAAGCTTTTATCTTTTCCGAAACAAACGGTGAAAAGCATAACACAATCACTCCGATTGCCCGTAAAAACGGAAAGAAATATGAGCTTGATCTTGTTTTACGCAACAATATCACGACTGAGGAACATCCTTTGGGCGTGTTTCATCCTCATGCTGAGCTTCATCATATCAAAAAGGAGAATATCGGTCTTATAGAGGTTATGGGACTTGCGGTGCTTCCTGCAAGGCTTAAAACTGAAATGGAGGCTCTTTCGAATGCGCTTCTGAATGGAGAAGATCTTTATCAAAATCCTCTTATTGCTAAACATGCGAAATGGGCTTATGAATTTTCACAAAAATATGGTAGATTTGATTCCGAAAGGATAACCGAGATTATTGAGAGGGAGATCGGAATCGTTTTTACTAAGGTTCTTGAAGACGCGGGAGTATATAAATGTACTTCCGATGGCAGGGAAGCTTTTCAGCGTTTTATAGATTATGTAAATACTTAAGGCAACACCGCACAATTACCGGTTAACGCCTTTGTTGCGCATTTGCTTGCATCTTTTCCGTCATACTTCACAAATTTC
>USPP01000264.1 GCA_900556615.1 uncultured Eubacteriales bacterium | reverse complement strand
GCCGGCATATCGACTCCTCTACATCGTCGGGAGCGGTCATCATAAGATCGGCAAGCTCGTCGATAATGATCACGATCTGCGGAAGAAATTCTTTGTCGGGATCATCCTTTGTTACGGCGTTATAGTTTTTTACATCCCGGACACCTACCTCCTCAATCATTTCAAAACGGCGTTCCATTTCGGTTACTGCCCAGTGCAGGGAGCCTGCTGCCTTTTTCGGATCGCTGACGACAGGGACGAGAAGATGCGGAAGCCCGTTGTAAATATTGAGTTCGACCTTTTTCGGATCAATAAGGATAAGTTTTACTTCTTCCGGAGAGGCTTTATAGAGCAGGCTTGTAATAATGCTGTTGATACATACCGACTTACCCATACCTGTGGCTCCGGCGATGAGCAGATGCGGCATCTTGGCGATGTCAAGGAAAACAGGCTCTCCGGCAACATCTACACCGAGTGAAACATTGAGCTTGCTTGACGCGCGGCGGAAGGTTTCGGTGTCTACAAGCTCCCGTAAATACACGGTAGAGACGGACTTGTTCGGAACCTCTATCCCTACGGCGGCTTTGCCGGGAATCGGGGCCTCAATTCTGACTCCCGTTGTAGCGAGATTCAGTGCAATATCGTCTACAAGGTTGGCAATGGCGCGAACTCTTACGCCTTCTTCCGGAGCAAGCTCATATCTGGTTATGGCGGGACCTCTTGATACATTGACAATCCGTGTGCGAACCTTAAAGCTGCGGAGCGTTTCGACAAGCTTTACGGCGTTGGTATGAAGCTCCTCGCTTATATCTATATTTTTCGGGGTTGTATCGAGCTTAAGCAAAGAAATCGGAGGATACAGATATTCTTTCTTAATAGGATCTGTTTTTTTCTGTTCCTCCGGAGCGGCGGGAGCGCGGGATATTTCAAGCTCAGCCTCGCTTCCGTCGGATAGAACGTCAGCTTCAGGGGAGGTTTTTCGGAGCGCCTTTGCCTTCTGTTCTTCCGCAAAGCGCTGCAATACATCTATTCCGTCTGGATCTGTAAATATACTGTTCAAGTCGGTTTTTTCCGATTCGCCTTGCGAAACGGGGAGAACGGTATCGGGGCGCTTTGTGATTTTTGCGGTTGAAGTAAAGGCTTTTACGGTTTCTGTTTTGCCATCGGGAATATCAAACGGAGGAATTTCGTCGTCTGCCGTTTCGGTTTCGGCGCTGTTTTCCGGGTTATCGGCTTTTTTGTCTGTATTTTCGATATCTTCTCCTACTTCAACGTCGGGGATAAAGCGATGCCGGTCTATCGGATCGCGTTTTACAACGGGATATGTTTCCTCCTCCGTTTGCCGCACGGGCTTGTTAATCCGGAATCTTTGCTTCAGTGCCGGTTCGTCTGCCTGACGCTGTTCGCGCTTTTCATGGATACAATATGCAATATATATATAAATGGAGTAGGGAGTAAGACCAAACATAAACAGACCGAACACGGTAATTGCCGAGATACCGATTATATGTGCTCCTACCGTACCGGTAAGCTTGTAAAGCGTCCAGCTGACGATGCCTCCGACAAGGCCTCCTCCGGTAAGCTCTTCGCCGTTTTCCCAAAATAAAGGAATGCTGAAATTATGGCTTCCTCCTGTCCACAGATGAATCATGGCGGACAGAAAAATGAAAAACAATACCTGATAAATAACGAGATATTTGAGAGTTCCGTTTTTAACCTCTTTTTGCCAGAAAAACGCGAGAATAGCGAGAAGCGGCGGGATTGCAAATGCGGTTCCTCCCGAAAGCCCGTAAAACAGGATGCGCAGACCTTCTCCGACAATTCCCGTCAGCCCTTCGGAGATAAAGCAGACCAGTACGAAGAGTGCGGCGGCGCCGAGAATATACGGAACAACCTGATGAATTTTTGAATCCGGAGACAGCTTTTTTCTTTCGGGTACGGAAGAGTCGCTTTTTGTCGCTTTTTTTACAGTATCAGTTCCTTTTGTTTTAGCGGAAGTTTTTTTTACAGTCCTTTGAGATTGTGACGATTTCTTTTTTTTGCTGTCAGGCATTTATATAATCTTTCCTTTCAACTTATTAACGATTATCCGAAGATAACGGCGAGAATTCCAACTATGACGCAATAGTAGGAGAAAATCCTGAAATTAGATTTTTTTGATATATATGACAGCAGCCTCATGGCAATAACGCCGGTGATTGCCGCCGCCGCCATACCGCAGGCATAAGCGGGGATATCGGAGGAAGGAACGGGATTGTTCATTATGTCGGGAAGCTTGAATATATTTGCTCCGATGATGGCAGGTACTGAAAGAATAAAAGAAAATTTCACGGCAAATTCGCGGGAAAAACCACAGAGTCTTCCGCCGGTTATGGTAGACCCAGAGCGTGAGAGACCGGGAAATACGGCAAGAAGCTGACAAAGTCCGACGGTAAGCGCATTTCTCGGCTTCATATCGGAAAGCTCTTTGTTTCCTTTGGAGATCATATCGGAAAGAAATAATACGACGCCGTTGAAAATCAGTATCGCTCCGACGATTTTTACATAGGAAGAAAGTGCCTCGACATAATCATTGATAAACACCGCCGCGGCAAGGGGAAGGGTGGCGATGATGATATAAACTACCATTTTTTCATGTTCATCATAATCCGAAAGATGAAATTTACCTTTGAAAAGCTTTCCGATTATTCTGAAAAAGGCGGGTATAAGAGGAAAGATATCTTTTCTGTATACGACAAGTACAGCGATAAGCGTAGCTAAGTGAAGAAGTATGGAAAAAGTAAAATAATCGGTCTCAAGATTTTCACCTTCGAAAATCCCTTGCGCGAGGGCAAGATGCCCGGAGCTTGATACCGGCAAAAACTCGGTCAGTCCCTGAATGATTCCATATAAAACAGCAGATAATATTGACAATGAAAAAACCTACCTTTTCCTCCGAAAAACGGAAATATATGAAGCCGCATAACGGCTGCTTGCTATAAATATAATAGCAGAATCAGAATAAAATTACAATACAGACGAGGTATTTTGTGAAAAAGAAAAAATTTGAGGCAATAAGAACTGTTTTCCGGCAGAACTCTCCGCTTATTCCTCTCGGCTGCGCCGCCGGATTTGTAAACGGTTTTCTCGGAACCGGAGGCGGCATTATTCTTATGTTCGGAGCCTTGTTGATGAATAAAAAGGAAAAACAGGATACAAGAGATCTTTTTGCCGAAACCGCTATAGTCACCCTTGTTTTTTCTTTGGTATCGGCGGTTATCTACTTTATCAGGGGGACTGTTCC
>USPP01000263.1 GCA_900556615.1 uncultured Eubacteriales bacterium | reverse complement strand
GGATTATCCTCCGGTGCATTGGCAAACACGACAAACTTAGCACAGGCTATCGACTCTCTGTCCTTTGTCAAGTATGCCGCTTCCTTAATAATTTTTCCGGTCATCGCCACGGCGTCCATATTGATTCCCGCCTTCGTGGAAGCAACATTTACGGAAGAGCATACCCTTTCCGTTCCGGCAAGAGCCTGAGGAATCACACTCATAAGCCTTTCGGCGCCTTTTGTCATTCCCTTCTGAACCAATGCGCCGAAGCCGCCGATAAAATTAACTCCGAGATCCGAAGCCGCGCGGTCAAGAGCTTTCGCAATTTTAAGATATCCCTCCGCAGAGATATCACCTCCGACCATTGAAATAGGAGTGACCGAGATGCGCTTGTTGATTATCGGAATTCCATAGGTTTTTTCAATATCACAGGCGGTGGGAACAAGCTTCTCAGCAGACCGCATGATTTTATCGTAAATTCTGCCGCAAAGCCTGTCCTCATCCTCACTTACACAATCAAAAAGCGAAATCCCCATTGTTACGGTTCTGATATCGAGATTCTCGTCACGTATCATATTGATCGTTTCGAGAATATTATTCATTTCAAGCATGGACACACCTCATATTCTGTGCATGGAGTTGAAAATATCTTCATGCATAGTATGGATTTCCAGCTTTTGCGCTTTTCCAAGCTCGGTCATCTTATCGACAAAGGTACCAAAAGGCACGTTGATCTTATCAATATCGACAATCATGATCATTGCGAAATATTCGCTGAGAACGGTTTGAGAAATATCGATAATATTTACGCCATATTCAGCGCAGGAGCAGCTCACTTTCGCGATAATACCCATACTATCGCGTCCGGTCACGGAAATTACTGCTTTCATTTTAAGTCCTCCGTAAAAAAAATATCTTCGGCTGTGCGATTCTGCAAAATGCCGGCTCCGTAAAGGATGTATCCTTATAATGATATAACATTTTGAAGAAAAAATCAATACTGTTTTTCAATAACTTGACAGTCTTAATTGGACATGATATAATCATTAATAACAAAATTGGGCTTCAGAAAGGAAAATGGCGATGCACATGACGGAAACGGCGCATTATGCAGAATATTCGGTAATAAAAAAATATGAGGGAGCATACGGCAGAAAGAGGATACTTGCCATATCGCTGTATATCACCTGCCCGATCCTGCTTCTTTTTATCATGCTCTTTCTGATGGGAGCAGGGGCTTTTATATGGTTCATTCCACTTTGCCCTTTTTTTCTTTCCATAATTGTTCCTCTTACCTATAATCGCTTTTTCAAAATAGAATATGACTACCGCGTCACCGCAGGAGAATTCAATATAGCAGAGATATACAACAACAGACGCCGCAAGGAAAAAATAAATTTCAAAATTTCCGATGCGGAAATGATCGCTCCCTACCGAGATGCTTATCGTCAGTCAGCCGACAGAATAAACTACGACACCAGATATGAAGCGGTTTCCTCCATGAATACGGAGGATTTGTATTTCGCCGTATTCCCGGATGAGGAGGACAACAGCAAAAAGAACATTGTTTTCTTCGAACCCACCGCCAAAATGCTGTCGCTCATGAGTTTTTATAACAGAAAAACGGTAGTGGTTAAGGTGAGATACTAAGCTTTACAACAAAAAAACAAAACCGGCTTCTGCTCAAATTGAAGTTACTTGCTTTTTGTCAACAAGTATATCCGAAAAGGGAGAGTATCTCCCCAATGCTTGATAAACCGTAGGGAAAATATGGATACAGAAACTATCATCAATACAATAATCTCCGGAGAACTTGATGAAATTGAAAAAAAAGAAAAGGTACATATTCTTCACTGTGTGGAATCAGGCAGCCGTGCATGGGGATTCGCTTCCCCCGACAGTGATTTCGATGTAAGATTCATTTATGTACGACAGAAGAACTTTTACCTGCAGCTCAATAATGCCCGCGACGTAATAGAAGGGAAGCTGAACGATACGCTTGATATCAACGGCTGGGATCTGAAAAAAGCATTGATTTTGCTTCATAAATCCAATCCTACCATATTCGAATGGAAAAACTCTCCTATCATCTATCGGACAACTCCTGAATGGGATCAGATTTCACCTGTCATTGACAAATATTTTCAAGGAAAAAGCGCTCTATTTCATTATCTCAATACCGCTAAACATAATTACAAGGATTTTCTGCAAGGAAAAAGCGTTCGCCTGAAAAAATACTTTTATGCTCTTCGTCCGATCCTTGCGTGCAGATGGATACTTGAAAATAACAGTCCGCCTCCAATGCTTTTTACCGAGCTTGCCGATGCCTGCCTTGATAAAGGCATTTTTCCTGTTGTATCAGAGCTATTAAATCGAAAAAGGAATACGGAGGAATTAGGAGAAGGAAAGAGAATTGACGATATCAACGAATATATCTGCCGTTCCATCGGAGAATTCGAAGCGATTCTTACTGACTATCCGAAAAATTCTCCATCCGATTGGTCGGAACTGAATCATCTTTTCCTCAAAATTTTGAAATAAATCCGGAAGAAATTCTACACATCCTTACCGTTTGGGGAAGTCTTCAAAAATGGAAAATATCGGAGCAGGTTTACCCTATCATATTTTTAAGGCCATACTGCGAGGTACTGACGGTGCAGATGCGCAGTCCTGTTTTTCGTCAGACGATACCACCAATTGAGAAAGCAAGAGTGACTCCTCTGCCGGCAAAATTGGTGAAATATGACGAAAAAGGGACAAGCAGGTTCCGTCAAGGCGCAAGCCGTGAACCCGACGGTATTGCCTTAATAGGGGCTGTCTCCAATTGAATTTTTGAGATAGAATCATATACACTCCTAACAAAAAATCAAGGGCATCCCTTAAATGCCCTTGATTTTTTGTTAGGAGTGTACACAGCGTTCACAATTGTTCATGCTATGAGCCGACCTCATCTCTTTTCATAAGGTGCTTCCTATCAGAAAAAATTTATCCTCACTTGTTTTCAGCACGGTAGTAATTGATTAGACAGCCGTCAAGTATAATCTGTCTCTCATCGTCGGTCATAACCGGGATATCCAGTGAAATCTCATAAGAAGAACCGTCCGGTTTTATGACATACGCCTGAACCGCAGAAATTTTAGCTGCAATCGCCTCTCTGATTTCTTTTACAAGAATATAGTCGCCGACTGCAAAGTCAGGCTCCTCCTTGGAAATAAAGGGAATCATTCCCCAATTAATAAGGTTGCTGCGATAGCGTTTTGTCGCGTATTCAAGCGCAATATTGGCAGCC
>USPP01000262.1 GCA_900556615.1 uncultured Eubacteriales bacterium | reverse complement strand
AGCCACTTCAGCCACTTCGTCGGCAAAGGGACTGAGAAGCATGATATTCACACCAAACGGTTTATCCGTGAATGATTTTGCAATCCTGATCTGCTCCCTCACATAGGCTCCGGGAGCGTTGCCGGCGGCAATAATCCCAAGTCCGCCTCCATCTGAGACCGCCGATGCAAGTCTTCCGTCGGCAACCCATGCCATCCCACCTTGAAATACCGGATATTTTATACCCAGCAGCTGACAAATTTCAGATTTGATCATAGTCAAGCCTGCTGTTTACTCTCGATAAACTTTATAAGGTCTCCGACTGTTTCTACCTTCTGCTCAAGCTCGATTTCCATACCAAGCTCATCCTCCAGACTCATCAGAAGCTCAACCGTATCAAGAGAATCGATTCCGAGTTCTGCAAAAGTGCTTTCCGGCTTAACAGCCGCAGGATCACAATCGGTGCGCTCCGCCACGATTTTTGCGATAGTTTCGAGTAACATAATAATGCCTCCATAAATACAAGAATATTTATACTTATTATACCAAAAGTCCGTTCCTTAGCTGTTCCCATTCTGTTCCACTTGCGTTCCTTTTCTTTGAATTTTTTGAAAACACTGATTCCTGCCGCCGCGGTATAAACGGGCAAAAATAACATTTTCAAGCATGATTCCGTCAAATACAAGCAATTACGCCATTTCTCCTTCCGTTTATCGTAACCGTCAGATTCCATTAAGAAATCGCTGAGTAAATCGGTCATGCAAATTTCCGAGATGATTATTTGAGCGGCAAGGCAAAAAAACGCAGGTATATGGTTAAGGCAACACCGACGGGGGCACGGATTGCGCCTTAACGGTGTATCTGCTTGTCCCTTTTCCGTCATACTTCGCAAATTCTGTCGGCAGAGGAGTCACTCTTACCTCCTCAATTGGTACGTCTGACGAAAAATGCGACTGCGCATCTAACCGTCAGAACCGGCTGCATTGCCTTAATATTTCAAGTATTTCAAGATTTTTTATAACGATGCCCAAACAATAAATCTGTCCGAAAAATCCGTTGACGTTTTATACAGTCGATTCTCTTAAATGGTTTTTCGAGATTATTATCTGAAATTATTATATTTATTAAAATTGCCACAAATTTACAAAAAACAGCTTGCGGATATCACTTCCGCAAGCTGTTTCTTTTTTTCGAAAGCTTTTTTCTTTCGGTCACGCATAGAATGAATGATTTCCTATGCGCATAACGAAGCGTCTTGACGTCTGCATCCATGTGTTTACCGCTACAGCCGTATTGCAAAAATACAGAATTTCTTCCGAAACCGTATCGCCTTCAAGACAGATTTTTGCAGCAATAACCGATTCCGCCGTAGGCGCCTCGTATACCGTTCCGCTTTTTACCGGGCTGAATTGCCCGCTTTGAAATATAACCTGATAAACCGTTGACGGGAAATACTCATTTTTAACACGATTCAACACCACGTTTCCCACCGCGATCTTTCCTATCAGGGATTCACCGCGGCTTTCAGCCGAAATAATTCTACTCAGCCAATAAAGATCATCCGGGTCATAGTAATTATCAGCCGCCTTAAGAGCAGAACCGCATGTAAGCTTCACTTTGTAAGACGGATCCCACTCTACGTTTACTCCAAACGCCTTTGCCATCGGTCTTATTGGAACATAAATCCGTGAATCAACGTTCTTTACACTGTTTTCACAGTAAAAATATCTGCCGTTTGCTTCTATGTAATATTCCCCCGCGCGAGCTTTTATTTCCAAGCCGTCGGAAACATAAGAAGCGATTTTCGTCTTATCATCCCATTCCACGCCTCCGTCTCCGAGTGCGCTGCATACTGCACGAAATGGAACATAAGTTGTAGAATCTATCAGAAGCGCTTCCCCTCCCATCACTTTTTTTCCGTTATAGCTTACGGTAATTTTCCGATAACCGCTTCCGGCACCCGAAACCACAAGGAGAAATGATGAAAAGACCAGAACCAGAATCAGCAGAATGGACAGAGCTTTTATTCCTTTTTTCATAACACAATTTCCTTTCCTTTGATTTTTTAATATTAAGGCAACACAAAATTCTTTCGATACTATGCAATCCATCTTCGAGAATGTTACCTTTGACTCATTTTAACATTTTAAAGGCATTTTTTCAACCCTTTTCACCTTTTTACCGATATTTACACCTTGCGGTAAAAAATTCATCATTTATCTGATATTTTTAGTAAAATTTTTTTCAAAAACCTATTGCAATGTATACCAAAAAGGTATACAATATATGCGTATAAAAAAGGTTAAATCCGAAAGGAGAAAATATATGTCCAAATTCGTCTATGCGGATAACGCGGCTACTACTAATGTCTCGCCGGAGGTTCTCCGTGAAATGATGCCCTATTTCGGTTCGGAATACGGTAATCCTTCAAGCTTGTATTCAATAGGACGCTCCGCCTCTCTTGCCATTTCTGCCGCAAGAGAAAAAATTGCGTCGCTTCTCGGTGCAAAATCCAATGAAATATATTTCACATCCTGCGGCTCGGAATCGGATAACTGGGCTATTAAAGGCGCCGCTCATGCAAATGCCGCCAAAGGCAAGCATATCATCACGACCGTCTATGAGCATCACGCAGTTCTGCACACCATGGACTCGCTTAAAAAGGAAGGCTTTGAAATAACCTATCTAAAGGTCGATTCCAACGGTCAGATTACTCCCGAGGAGCTTGAAGCTGCAATCCGTCCCGATACCATTCTCATTGCAGCAATGTTTGCCAACAATGAAATAGGCTCGGTTCTTCCGATAAAAGAATTCGCCGCCGTAGCAAAGCGGCATAAAATCACCATCTTCACCGACGCGGTTCAGGCTGTCGGAAATATTCCGGTAAACGTCTCGGAGCTCGGCGTCGATATGCTTTCACTCTCAGGGCACAAAATACATGCACCCAAGGGAATCGGCGTACTCTATGTCAAAACCGGCGTCAGAATCGCAAATCTGATTGACGGCGGCGGTCAGGAGCGAGGCCGGCGCGGAGGAACCGAAAATGTCGCCTATATTGTCGGACTTGCCAAAGCTCTTGACTTTCCGACATGGGGCGAATCGCCGCCATGCGCGACCGTCTTGCAACAGAGATCATAAAGAATATCCCCTATTCCCGTATTAACGGAGGAATGGAGCATCGCCTTCCCGGAAATCTCAATGTTTCCTTTGAATTCATAGAGGGAGAAAGTCTTATCCTTCTTCTTGATATGGCGGGAATTTGCGCCTCTACGGGCTCCGCCTGTTCGACAGCTTCACTTGAGCCCTCTCACGTTCTGCTT
>USPP01000261.1 GCA_900556615.1 uncultured Eubacteriales bacterium | reverse complement strand
AAGAACCTGCTGGGGCTTTATACCTGTCTCAAAGGTAATTTCATATTCATTCCCACCGTTTATCTCGTTAGGCAGTGAAAAACCAAGACTTTCCTGCGGCATGATATCAAATTCCGCATAGATTCCTCGTAATTCAAGCCTATACTCCGTATCTGCGAGAGAATCGACCGAAATAGCAAAATCGGTTATCGGAAGGGTTATTTTTTTATCTGAAAAGAATTTCTCAAAATCAAAGGTAATAACCCCATTTACCCGACTCTTTTCTGCCGGGATTAAGAATCTGTCAGAGGTTAATTCTGAAACACGCTTCCAGCCTAAGGTAGATACGGAAAGAATTGCGTCTGATATTTTTCCGGAAATTGCTTTCACTTCAATGGAAAGCTTCTTGGGCAGGCGGTAGAGCTGATAACAAACATTGACCTCACTGCGTCTGTGAGTACAGGGGCAAAAGCACCATTCAGTATACGGTTCGTCGGAAGATATCAGCTTGAGTTCATTGTATTTATAGTTTACTTCATTTTCGTATATGTCTCCGGACAGTCCCACGCTTGCCATGTGGGAGAAATTATCAATATACAACAATTCGGGATACGAGAAAAAATCGTCCGGGTATATTCCGTTTTCGATAAAGCCGTAGCCTCTAAACATTTTTGAGGATTTCATATGTTTCTCCTTGCTCCAATTTTGATTATATTCTTAATCTTAAAGCAATACCGCAGAGTTCTGGCGATACAGATGCGCAGTCCTATTTTTCGTCAGGCTAAACAAAAATCTCGCAGACAGCCTATACATCTGTCAAGGATTTCAGTAACGAATGACGGAAAACAGAGCAAGCCGGTTTTGGACATTGATTTTTTAGAAGTGCCCTCAAGTACGACGGAAAATTGCTCCTCAGATACATCATCAAGGCGCAAGCCGTGAGCCCGGCGGTGTTGCCTTAAAAAACCGCGCCGGAACAACTCTTGTCATTACAGCGCGGTTTTTAAGGAATCACTGAATCAATCGTCAAGGGATCTTTCGGACAGATTTATGGCCCGGCATCGTTAAAAAACCTTGAAATATGAACCATATTCCTGCGTTTTTTGCCTTGCCGTTCAAAAAATCATCTCGGAAATTTGCATAGCCAATTTATTCAGCGCTTCCTTAATTATTTGTTCTTCACATAGAACAATCTTGTTTGACCGGCATAAAATTCACAGGTCACATATTCATTTCCGTTTCCTTCCCATCCGGTAAGAATGTCGACCACAGTAACAGGCCTTCCGAAGTAAAGCTTCTGCGAACCGTTTGCACTCGATGTCACAGAGACAAGCTCACGGGACGAATGAACATAGCTGTTTATATTTGCTGTAAAGAGTACGCCGGCGTCTGTGCCGATATCGCGCCAAACTCTCGAAACCGTCAGCGGAACCGACAGCCACAACAGTTTTCCACCGTTGGCAAGCTCTTTCATTTTTGAAAGATTTTTGCTGCCGCTGAGCCTGCAGACAGGATTGACATCCACAGAAACGGAAGATGCGATTTTCGAACCGTCAATATCGGAAAGCTGAAGGGTTGTCGCAGAATTTCCGAACGTTACCTCAATATCAAATCCGGTGATTTTTTTCGTTGATTCATAATCGTATTTTCCGGTTTCAGGATCGATAAGACCTACCGGTCCTACAAGCACGATGGTTTTTCCACCCTTCTCGATTGCGGCATTGAGCTTAGCAAGCGTTTCGGAGTCGGGTGCCCATGCAACAGAGACAACGACAAGCTTAACTGAATCTGGGAGTTTATCTATGTCTGAGAGCAAATACAAACCGACGGCTCCTCCGGTCCGTCCGAGGGATTTCAGAGTATCTTTAACCGCTACATTAAGGTATGTGGAGCTTTCCTCAGAAAAAGCATAAGAGGTATCATCCACAAGAAATGCAATCTGTTCGTCAGGAGTTCTGTCCGCATCAAGATATTCTTCCTGAAGCTCAACAAACCTCGTAAATAATTCTTTGATACGCTCATCATGATGCCATGAAGCAAACAAACTAAAGTAATGTCTGCCATTGCCGTAAACCATATCATATGCAAAGGTGCTTTCAAGCATATCAAGATTTCCGTCCATGGTATCATTCGGTCTTTGCGACGGATATACCCGTTTGGTATAGGTCGACAACCAAGTGTCATTTTCCTGAATATAGATTTTTCCTGCTGCCTGTATCGATCGGGTCAAACCAATACCGATATCATATCCGTTTGTCGGATCTCTCCAATCCAGAAGCGGTATTCCGCACATATAGTCAATATTCTCGTCCGCCAAATACTGCTGAAGCGTCAGAGAACCTGCCTGAGTGGGACTGTTTGAGGAAGAAAACTCAATGAGATAACCGTACAAAGCCCCACAAAGCATTCTGCCGTCGGACTCTTTCTTGAAAGCTTCCGCAAATTCTCCAATAACAGAAACACAAAGTTCATTAATATACTGCGTATAAGCGGCTGCCAATCTTGATACCGCATTATCGGGTTTAATCGTATAAGACTGATTAATTCTTTCAGAAGGAAGAGGAACATGAATATCGTCTATTCCGTCAAGAATAGCTTTATCCTTTCCCCATTCAAGAAAGGCATTTGAATTTACCTCGCTGTAATCTCCCCATACGCCCGTCGTGTTATGGAAGAAAGCAAACCACTCTTCCGTAACGCCTCCGGTCAGCATACAGCCGATTACGCGGCTGCACCAAGGCTGGGATTTTACATAATCGACCATTGCCTTAATCTGACGGAGTTCTTCTTCGATCCATTCGCGGCTGGAAAGCGAGATATTGTTCATTCCGATAGACTCTTCGCTCTCTATAAAGTTTTTGCCGTCAGAGGTACCGAGCGCTATACTGTCAGGGTGTTCAATTGCCCAAAAATCAGGCAGACTAAAGTTTACTCTGAGCAGAATATAGGCATCAGGATTTGCCTGAAGCGTAAAATTACAGAATTCCTCCAGCTGTGAAAAATCATTGACACCGGGAGCGATAAGAGTGGGATCACAATTTGCCGGATAGTTATGTGCTCCTGCGCAGGTTTCAATAATATATACCGAAGATCCCTGCTCACCGAATTCATATGCCATTCCGGGCCCGTAAGAAGCAGAGGCAATCCCGTTCCAATCGAATTTCTGATCGTTTATATAGATGGCGGTAGTTCCGTCCTTTTCGGTACGCACTTCAGCTTTGGGAAGCTCATAGGTTCCGTTGTTCGCTACGGTAAAGGTATCGGAGTATGCTCCTCTCACACGATAGCTGTCAACAGCAAGCACAGCCTCATAGCTGCCGCTATCCGC
>USPP01000260.1 GCA_900556615.1 uncultured Eubacteriales bacterium | reverse complement strand
AAACCGCCGTCCTGTCCGCCTACGAGAGCGGAGTCTGAAGAACCGACGTTTATATATCGTTCTCCCCTCTTCTCCTGCGGAAAAATCAGCGTTTATATGTCGTTCCCTGCGGCGTATCAATAAGCGTAACACCCTGTGCAGCAAGTTCATTCCTGATCCTGTCCGCTTCGGCATAATTTTTTGCCTTTTTAGCAGCAGCACGAAGGGCGATCTGCTCCATGATAGCGGAATCCTCCTTCTCGGCGGAATCCTCTTTTTTCTCCTGAACCTTTGTAAGGTCAAGAGCAAGAACGCGGTCAAAATCCTCAATAACGGCGCGCTTGGTAGCGTCATTCATATCCGCCTTCAGCACATCATAAACAGCCGTTATGGCAAGAGACGTATTGATATCATTTCCGATGGTTTCGGAAAACTCTGCCCGTTTCGCGTCAAACGCGGCTTTGTCAACCTCTCCGTCCTCCGACAGAGCCGCACACCGCGCTTTCAGCTTATAATAAGCGGTAGCAGCGTTGTCAAGGGCGTCGTAGGAAAACACAAGCGGCTTTCTGTAATGAGACAAAAGACAGAAGAACCGATAAGCAAGAGGATCATAGCCCTTTTCCTCAAGCAGACTGAGAGTCAGGAATTCCCCCTTGGATTTTGACATTTTTCCGCTTGCCGTATTGAGATGCAATACATGAAACCAGAAATTACACCACTTATGTCCGAGATATGCCTCCGACTGTGCAATTTCATTTGTATGATGAGGAAAAGCATTATCAATTCCGCCGCAATGAATATCGAGATATTCGCCGCAGTATTTGAGAGAGATTGCCGAGCACTCGATATGCCATCCGGGATACCCCACTCCCCAGGGACTGTCCCATTTGAGCTCCTGATCGTCAAACTTTGATTTTGTGAACCAAAGAGCAAAATCGGCAGGATTCCGCTTATTTTCGTCCTCTCCGACTCCGTCTCTTACGCCTACCTCAAGATTTTCGGCGTCATGGTCCCCGAATACATAATACTTCTCAAGCTTTGAAATATCAAAATAAACATTTCCGCCCGAAACATAAGCGTATCCGTCGGCAAGCAGCCGATAAACTCCGCAATACAGCCTGTTGCCGGCTGAACCACGTCGGGGCGCCTTATATTGAGAGCCTCACAGTCCTTAAAGAAAGCTTCCGTATAATATTTTGCGATTTCCATTACGGTTTTATGCTCGCGCTTCGCGCCTTTGAGCATTTTATCCTCTCCGTCATCGGAATCTCCGGAAAGATGTCCCACATCGGTAATATTCATCACCCGCGTCACATCGTAGCCAAGATAGTCCAGCGCTCTTACCAGCACATCTTCCATAATATAGGTACGAAGGTTGCCGATATGAGCAAAATGATAAACCGTCGGACCGCAGGTATACATTTTCACTTTCCCCGGTTCGTTTGTTACAAACTCATCCTTGCTTCTGGTCAGCGTATTATACAGTTTCATTTTTATTTTCTCCGTTTTCCATCTCGGAAAGTTTTCTTTCGAGTAAATCTATCTTATGCTGCAGTCTGCACAGCTCCTGAGAGACGGGATCGGGTATATGCACCTGATCAAGATCAATTCTTTTATTATTGGTTTTGACTACTCTCGCCGGGATTCCCACCGCCGTAGAATTCGGCGGCACCTCCGATAGCACCACGGCATTAGAAGCTATTTTGGAATTGTCTCCGATTTTAAAAGGTCCCAAAACCTTTGCGCCGGCTCCTATCATAACATTATTACCAAGGGTAGGATGGCGTTTTCCGATATCCTTTCCGGTTCCTCCCAGTGTCACTCCCTGATAAAGCGTGCAATTATCTCCGATTTCGGCAGTCTCTCCGATGACGACGCCGCTTCCGTGATCAATAAACAAACCCTTACCGATCTTTGCGCCGGGATGAATCTCTATCCCCGTAAAAAACTTAGCCGTCTGACTGATTATTCTTGCAGGTATTATATATCCCCTCACATGAAGAATATGGGCTATACGGTAAGCAAGCACCGCATGAAAACCGGAGTAAAGCAAAGCTACCTCAAGCGAGCTTGTCGCCGCAGGATCCCTTTCCTTTATTGAGGAAAGCTCCTGTCTGATATTTTTATATGTTAGCAAAGCGATTTTTTCTGCTCTGTTCATATCGCCAAATCTCCTGAAAGTCAGATTTTATCGAAGCGCTCGGCGAAACAGTATCCGCGCAAAAGCTACTATCAGATAATTATAATATATTTTATGGAATTTGTAAAGAGCCGACACGGAATTTAAGATAAAACAAAAGAAAAAAGTTATACAAAAATACATCCAACGCTTGCAATTGTAAAAATAACGTGGTTTAATATATTATATATCATATTTACCGAATAATTTTTTAATTATAAACCGCACTCAAATGATTTAAGGCAATACCGACGGATTCTGATGGGATACAGATGCACAGTCATACTTTTCATCAGACGATACAAATTGAGGAAGCAAGCGCGATTCCTCTGCCGAAGGCACTTTTGAAGTAATGGCGAGAAACGGGCAAGCAGATTGCAATCAAGGCGCAAGCCGTGAATCCAACGGTGTTGCCTTATGTTAACTTATATTTATTGGGGATAATTATGCTTGTATAACCAGACTTTTTAATGTAATTTCAACTATATATTCCCGTATATAAGCACCTATACTGCATACGCCTGTTTGGCGGAATTGAAGCCGCGTTTTTCAGTACGATAACCTTTAATCGTTATACTTTTAAAATTTGGGAGGAACAATAAATAAAATGGCGATCAATCAAAAATGTCCGAAATGCGGCAGCACCAAAGTACAGCTTTCAAATGAATCAAGTAAACACGGATGTTTATTTTTGATATTATTTGGGATTTGGTACTTTCTATGGTTGATGATCAAATGGATGATCGGATTTATGGTTTTTATTTTTTATGATTGGTGGATGGCGATTATACATAAGGTAAGCGGTAAAGGTCATGTTTGGCAGGCTAAAAAATGGTTTTCAAACCACAAAAGGATTTATTACTGCCATGACTGCGGTTATAATTTCAGAGCTTAAGGCAATACTGCGGAATTTTCACAATTCACATCTGGCTTTGATGCTCTTACAGCGGCAGTTGATGAAAATGCCGAATTGTCATATTTTCTGTTTTCGGATACAAAATAAAATTCATACGAACCCATTTATGCAGGATCAAGGGGCAGTAGCACGTTAGTGCGACTGCCCCACGAAGTCGGGTTTTGCGGATGAAATCCGTAATTTTGACCATTTAAATTCATAATAATCCAAAGAAAATACAGTCAAAAACACCC
>USPP01000259.1 GCA_900556615.1 uncultured Eubacteriales bacterium | reverse complement strand
ATGCGGAAGGATTGCATATGATATTGGCTCCGGCGGCGGTAAGAGCGGCGGAGGGAGGGCAGGAAACCCACAGATCCTCGCATATCTCAACTCCGAAGCAATAGTCGGGAAGCTCCTTGCTTGCGAAAATCAGATTTTTCCCGAACGGAAGACTTTGCCCGCAGAGAGATATCGTGTGAATCTTCTCACCGAGCTTTGAAGCGGAACTGAATTGTCTCATCTCGTAGAACTCGCCGTAAGCAGGGATGTGGGTTTTGGGAACAAGCCCCAATATTTTTCCCTGCTGTATAACCGCGGCGCAGTTATACAGCTTTCCTGCGTAGCGGAAAGGTAGACCGAGTACGGTGATCGGATAGAGATCCCTTGTCGCTTCGCATATTCTGTTAAGAGCCGGTTCTACGGAGTCAAGAAGACGGTCGGAGAAAAACAGATCCCCACAGGTATATCCGGTCAGACAAAGCTCAGGAAGTACAAGAAGATTAACCGCTTCTCCGTCAGCCTCCTTTATTCTTTCAATGATTCGATCGGTATTGGAATCGGTGTCGGCAACCGCTATTTCTATTGTGCCGGCGGCAGTTTTTATAAATCCTTGTTTCATTTCAAGTTAACAGACCGTTTGAACGGATCTGCCCTTTCGTAGAGTATATAATATCGTTTTTATTGATATTATACACTTAAAATCAAGGTATTACAAGTAGAAAATCTCAGGAAACGGTGTTTTTTCTCACTTTCCGCTGTCTCCGTAGTTGGCAAGAACACGCGCCGAGGGATCTTTGACGTCGCAGCCTTTCCAATTTTTGTTCGGCATCCAAAAACCGCAGACCATTTCAGCCTGACCGGGATAAAACTTTTCGAAGATTTCTCTGTAAAGGAGGGATTCCTTAGTAAAGGGACGGGCAAAGTCATAAGCGGCGGATTTCTCCTTCAGATCATCGTCGGTATAAAGCTTTTCCGCATACTCTTTGAGATAATCCACCATAGAGTGTCCTACGGCGTCGCTGAAAGCGGCTTTTTCCCGCATCAGGATATCTTCCGGAAGCAGATCCCCGACAAAAGCGCGGCGAAGGAGATATTTTCCTTTACCGTATCTGTTGAGCTTCATTTCGGGATCAATGCTCATTACATAGCTTACAAAATCAAGGTCACCGAACGGAACTCTGGCTTCCATTGAGTTGGAAGAAATGCAGCGGTCAGCTCTGAGAACATCGTACATATACAGCTCGCGGATTCGTTTTTCCGATTCTTTTTGAAACTCATAAGCGGACGGAGCGAAATCGGTGTACTTGTATCCGAAAAGCTCATCGGATATCTCTCCCGTGAGAAGCACCCTTATGTCGGTGGTTTCATGAATCCTTTTACAAAGCAGGTACATTCCGACCGAAGCACGGATCGTAGTAATATCATAAGTTCCGAGAACCGATATGACCTCCGGCAGCGCATCTATCACGTCTTCCTTTGTAATGATAACCTCGGTATGGATACTGCCGATATAATCGGCAACCTCTTTGGCATACTTAAGATCGATGGCGTCCCCGTTCATACCTATTGCAAAGGTGCGGATCGGTTTGCCGAGAAGCTTTGCGGAAACTGCACAGACAAGAGAGGAATCAAGTCCTCCGCTGAGAAGAAATCCGAGAGGCGCGTCGGAATCAAGGCGTTTTTCTATGCCGCAAACGAGCTTTTCCTTAATTTTCTCGCACGTTGCATCGAGGGTCTCATGAATGAAATACTTAGGCTTTGCGATGTCATGGTAGCAAATAAATTTGTTGTCGGCGAAATAATGTCCCGGAGGGAAGGGAATTACCTTTTTGCACAACGGAACGAGATTTTTGGCTTCGCTTGCGAAGAGAATTGCTCCGCCGGCGTCATATCCGTAAAAAAGAGGGCGGATACCGATCGGATCTCTTGCGGCGATGAATTGCTTTTTTTGTCCGTCGTACAGAATGAGAGCAAATTCGGCGTCAAGCATTTCAAACATTTTGCAGCCGTATTCACGATAGAGCGGAAGGAGAATTTCACAGTCTGAATCGCTTTCAAAGGTGTATCCTTTTTCTTCAAGCTGTTTTTTGATTTTACGGAAGCCATAGATTTCTCCGTTGCAGACAAGATAGTTTTCCTTAAGTCGGAAGGGCTGCATTCCCGACGGAGAGAGCCCCATGATGGCGAGTCTCTGAAAACCGAGAAAACCGTTTTCAAGAGAGACAAGCTTCATATCGTCGGGACCTCTCGTATGAGTTTTTAGAAATGCGTTGCGAAGCTGTTTTTCCGGTATAACGGAACCGGAATATCCGAAAACAGAACACATGATAATACCTCTTTCATTCAAAAAAATCAGCGCACAGCTCACCCGCAGCCGAAACTGTCTGCATAATAGGGCGAAGCTGTGCGCTCGCGGTACCACCTATCTTGGTTCTTTACCCGGACTCTTTCAAGTCCTTTCCTTATTACGGGGGAAAGCCGGCGCACCTACTTGCGGTCATGCTTTCGGATTGCTGCTCGGAAGTGTTCTTTCATACCGCTGCCGCTTAAGGAATTTCAGCCCGGAGCTGCTTTTGCTCTCTCGTCCCTTTTCTCTGTCAAGCGCATTTCGGTACTACTTTTCTTCGTCATTGCATTTTTGATTTTAAGAGATCATTTGCGAAGGGGAATATTTTGTGCGGATTCTTTTCAGCGTACTCCGAAGAGCATATCTCCGTAAGAGGGAAGCGGCCAGAAATCCTCTGCTGTAAGGGTTTCGGTTTCATCGCATACGATACGGAGCTCATTCATCGCCGGTATTACCGTATCCTTGTAATACATGGCAAGCGCCTCATATTCAGCGATTGACTTCGCGCCGGATATGGAGACTTCAAGCTTCTTTACCTTGGCAAGAGCGGAACTGTTGAGCGCGGAAAGCTTTGTAATAAGCTCGCATTCGACCGAGTTGTCGGCTCCGGCGACCGCCTCTTTCATGAGGACGGCGGTTTCTGCAAGAGATTTTATATACTTTGAAACGGCGGGGAGAATTTCTTTTCTCGCCATATCCACCATTGTCAGCGCTTCTATATTGATGATCTTGCAGTAGTTTTCAAGCATGATTTCGTGACGGGACTTAAGCTCTGTTTCCGAGAAAATCTTGTTATCGGTGAAAAGCTTGACATTCTTTTCATCGAGAAAATGCTCAAGCGCGTCGGGGGTTGTCTTGAGGTTAAGAAGACCGCGCTTCATGCCGAGTCCCGACAGAAAATCAGCCATTTTGGTACCGATATAGCCCTTCGCGATGCCGCCCATATCGATATCCTGACCAGGAGCAATATAGATGTAGCACTTGCCATC
>USPP01000258.1 GCA_900556615.1 uncultured Eubacteriales bacterium | reverse complement strand
TGTGGAATCGAGTCTGCCTCCCATTCCGCACTCTATGACGGCTATGTCTACTTTTTTTCTTTTAAAATATTCAAATCCGATAGCAGTGAGCAGTTCAAATTCGGTCGGATGATCTGTCATCTTGCGACAGAAACCGGAGATATAGGTAACAATTTCGGCAAGCTCATGTTTTTCAATCGGAAAGCCATTCAAACAGATTCTCTCTTCGAAAAATTCAAGATAGGGCGAAGTAAAAAGCCCTGTCCGATATCCGGCGCTTCGCAAGACCGATTCCAGCATGGAGCAAAAGGAGCCTTTCCCGTTTGTTCCGGCAATATGGATGGCACGAAAATCTCTTTCCGGGTTTCCGAGAAGTGCTAAGAGCTCAGTTATTCTTGAAAGTCCGGGACGGCTGCCGCGCCATTCCACGGAATGTATGAAGGACAGTGCCTCGTCATAGTTCATTATTTTTTAATGACCTTTCCGATTTGATTCATAAACGATTTGTTTTTAAGAAGGAATACAAGCGCAAGAGATTCGATGACCGAAATTCCGATGTAAATCGGGATTCTGAAGAATACAACGTTACCGTACCAGGGATACAGTGCAAATGTTTTCACAAGGGCAGAGCCGATTAAATGCGCAGTCGCCACCGCGATCGGGGCGCTGAACTTGACATTGATTTTCGGAAGAACGTATTTGAACATAGTACCGGATATTACTCCCACTAAAACCGCACCGACCGTTATAAGAGGAATCGGAGCCATTCCGGAGTAAAGACAGGAAATGAGATCGGCACAAAGCGCGGTCACTCCTCCTACTGTAGGTCCGAATAGAAAGCTCGTCAAAAAAATCGGCAGATTTTCAAAGGTGAGACGAAGCGGTCCCGGACCGAAAATGCTTTTTGCAAGAAGGGCAAGGATAAAGCTTGCCGCAGCAAGCAGTGCAGTAACGGCAAGGACCTTTACATTTCCGAAGAGCTTTAATTCATTGGTGAATTTCAGGGAATTTTCTTGTGTTTTCATATAAAAATACCTCCTATGAGCAAACTCGCAGCACACGGAGGCAAAAACTCCCTATGTACCAGCGGGATGCGGAACTCAAACCGCAACAGATGTTTTCGTCCGAAGGGCAACTCCCCGTCCCCGCGGCACTTAACGCATGAGCTCCTACTCTGAATTTTAAGAATATAGTATCACATTTAGCGCTTATTGTCAATAGGGCATTACAACATAAATTTATAGGTAAAAACAATAAATTTTACATTGCAGGATAACTTAACGTGCAGTTTGCCTCTTTTCAAATTTACAATGATATGATATAATATTCCAAATGGATGAAGAATTATTTATTTTGGAAAGCTTCAGCGAAAGTATACTGTATTTTCGAGAAAATACGGCGGTTTAGAAAAACAAAATTATGATGCTGAGTTCTTCGTATTATGATTTTTTTGTAAAGAAGAACGCGTGCTTTCCTATCATAAATATATGCTGGCTGTAATGCGCTTGTTATTGTTTCTTTAGCGAGATGCTTCGAGCTATTTGCTTTTTTATAATATTTTAATCCGTCAAAAGGGTGTTCTGATGAAAAAACTATTAATCTATATGCGCGGTTATAAGCGGGAATGTATTCTCGGACCTTTACTCAAGCTGATGGAGGCATCACTTGAACTTATGGTTCCGTATGTTATATTGGATATCATTAATACCGGTATTGAGAACGGTGATAAGGCGTATATAATGGGGAAGACTTTTCTTCTTGTAGGAATGGGCTTTGCCGGACTTATATTTTCGGTAGCTGCTCAGTATTTTTCAGCCAAGGCGGCGGTGGGATTTTCATCAAGAGTGAGAGCAGTTCTGTTTTCGCATATTATGAATCTCGGATACCCCGAAATCGATAAAACCGGAAAATCCACTTTTATAACCCGTTTAACAAGCGATATCAATCAGGTACAGTCAGGCGTTAACCTAACGCTTCGTCTTTTTCTCCGTTCCCCTTTTATCGTGTTTGGAGCAATGATCTGCGCATTTACAATTGATGCCGATGCCGCGTTTGTTTTTGTTGTTGCTATACCGATACTTGCTGCGGTCATTTTTGCCATTATGCTCGTTACGATTCCGCTTTATAAAAAAGTTCAGCAAAAGCTTGACGTCATACTTTCCAAGACGCGGGAGAATCTCAGCGGGGTAAGAATGCTGCGCGCTCTCTGCAAGGAGAAGGAGGAAATATCGGATTTTGAGGTTAGGAATAATGAATTGAACCGTGCACAGAAATTTGTCGGAAAAATCTCTGCGCTTATGAATCCTCTTACCTATGTGATAATCAATGCTGCGATTGTTGTTCTTATATATACCGGTGCGCTTAAGGTTCAGTACGGTGTTCTTTCTCAGGCGGCGGTGATTGCGCTTTATAATTATATGTCGCAGATACTTGTTGAGCTTATTAAGCTTGCCAATCTGATTATCACGATTACGAAGGCTGTTGCATGCGGGAACAGAGTAGAGGCGGTTCTTGAAACGACTGCCTCAATAGAAAGTATTCCTGAAAATGTGAAGGTACGTAATGAACACACCGTTGAATTCAGGAATGTAAGTTTTCGGTATCACGAAGGTGGAGAAAACTCTCTTTCTGAGATAAGCTTTTGGGCTGACTCCGGTCAGACGGTAGGTATTATCGGAGGGACAGGCTCAGGAAAAACCACGCTTATAAACCTCATCTGCCGTTTTTATGACGCTGCGGAAGGTGAGATTTTTGTGGACGGAAATACCGTCAAATCTTATGATCTGTCAGAGCTGAGAAAAAAAATAGGCATTGTGCCGCAGGGGGCGGCATTATTCAGAGGAACCGTGAGAAGCAATATATGTTTCGGAAAAGACGAAGAGAGCGATGAAGAAATCTGGGAGGCCCTTGAAGCGGCGCAGGCACGCAATTTTGTTGAGCAGAAACCCGGCGGACTTGATTTTCAAATAGAGCAGGGAGGCAAAAACCTCTCCGGAGGTCAGCGGCAAAGACTTACTGTTGCAAGAGCACTTGTCAGAAAGCCCCGAATTCTTATTCTTGATGACAGCTCGTCTGCTCTTGATTATGCGACGGATCTTGCTTTGCGTCATGCCGTGAAAAATCTTGATTACAATCCGGTGATATTTATCGTTTCACAGCGTGCTTCGGCGCTCCGCGGATCCGATAAAATCATTGTACTGGACGAAGGAAGGGCTGTCGGCGTGGGAACGCACGATCAACTTTATGATACTTGTTCCGTTTACAGAGAAATCTGCGATTCGCAGAGCAAGGCGCACTGAGGGAGGAGCGAGAGATGAAACATTTCAGAATTAACGGCGGTTTAAAAAAATCGCTGTCGTATATCTCTCATTACCGTCTTCTGATGGCAGCAACTCTTTTGC
>USPP01000257.1 GCA_900556615.1 uncultured Eubacteriales bacterium | reverse complement strand
GTGCGGCAAGCCGTTCCTTCGTGATTATGTAGGATATAACCTCTGTATCGCTTGTGGTATGAAAGATCGAACCCTGAAGCTCCAGCTCGGAGCGCAGTTCATAGGAATTGACAAGATTTCCGTTATGGGCAAGCGCCATTCTGCCCTTTATATGATTTACCACGATAGGCTGAACGTTTTCACGCGCGTTGCCTCCTGTCGTGCCGTATCTGACATGACCTACGGCAATGTTTCCGTTTCCGAGGCAATTGAGTCTTTCCGGCGTAAAAACTTCATTTACCAGTCCGGTGTCCTTATATGCGTTGAAAAGTCCGTCATCGTTGATCACCATGCCGCAGCTCTCCTGTCCTCTGTGCTGAAGCGCAAACAGACCGCAGTAAACGTCGGACGCAAGGTCACAGGTAGTTTCGGAATAAATACCGAATACTCCGCATTCTTCTTTCAATTTGCTCATATAGCTTATCCGAACCTTATTTACTAATTCTTTGTCCAATCAGTTTCCGAGCACTCTCTTCATCATCTCATGATAAGCGTCTTCAACACCGCCCATGTCACGCCTGAAACGGTCCTTGTCGAGCTTTTCATTTGTCTCGCTGTCCCAAAAACGGCAGGTATCCGGCGAAATCTCGTCAGCAAGTACAATCGTTCCATCAGAAAGACGTCCGAATTCCAGCTTGAAGTCAACGAGTTTGACTCCGAGCTTGAGAAAATATGCCTTAAGAACAGAATTCACCCTGAATGCAAGCTCTTTGATTCTATCAATTTCCGCGGGAGTCGCAAGCTTAAGTGCGACCGCATGATAGGAATTGATCAACGGGTCATGAAGGTCGTCATTTTTATAGGAAAATTCGATAGTGGGCTCGTCAAAAACAATTCCTTCTTCAACACCGTAACGCTTAGCAAAAGATCCCGCCGATATATTTCTGATGATTACTTCAAGAGGAACGATCGAAACCTTTTTTACTACGGTATCCCTGTCGGAAAGCTCCTTTACATAGTGAGTCGGAACGCCTTCTTTTTCAAGTATCTGCATAAGGTAGTTGGACATACGGTTGTTGATAGCGCCCTTTCCGGCAATAGTTCCCTTTTTAAGACCGTCAAGCGCAGTGGCGTCGTCCTTATAAGACACGATAAACAGCTCCGGATCATCCGTTCTGAATACCTTCTTCGCTTTTCCCTCATAAATCTGTTCTTTTTTCTCCATGATCATAATTCCTTTCAAGCTATTATTTTTTAGAATTTCTCATCCATAATCAGATATCATAAATGTTAAGGCAATACCGCTGGGTACACAGCGCTAACGCCTTTATTGCGCATTTGCTTGCATCTATTCCGTCATACTTCACAGGTTTCGTCGGCAGAGGAGTCGCTCTTGCCTCCTCAATTGTATTGTCTGACGAAAAATCCGGCGGCGCTACTGCTCAACAATCATTGTGCGGTATTGCCTTAAATTTTTCTTCAACGATTCGATTCTTTTCAAGAACCTTTTTTGCTCCTTCTTTTCTTGCCTCATCAAGCTTTTCGGCAAGCTCGCTGTCGTTTACCGCAAGAATCTGGACTGAAAGCATGGCGGCATTGGCTGCGCCGTCAATAGCTACCGTTGCAACCGGGATTCCGGTCGGCATCTGAACCGTTGACAAAAGAGCATCAATGCCGTCAAGATTTTTTGATTTTACAGGTATTCCGATAACGGGAAGCGTTGTATTTGCGGCAATCGCACCGGCAAGATGAGCCGCCATTCCCGCAGCAGCAATCAGAACGCCAAAGCCCTTTTCACGGGCATGCTCGGCAAAATTCTTTGCTTCAACAGGAGTTCTGTGAGCGGAATATACATGCACCTCATACGGCACACCATATTCCTTAAGCACATTAACCGCCTTTTCCACAACCGGAAGATCGCTGTCGCTTCCCATAACAATTCCCACTTTTTTTTCCATAACCGAGTGCCTCCGATATAAATTGCTCTTCATAAAATGATGCTTCAATCCGCAAAAACGAAAAAACGGACAGTCTTGCTATATATGCAAAACTGCCCAGACGGTCGGCATTATAATTTCCCGTTTCCCGGTGGTAGCCCACCCTTCCGTCAGTTGCGGAAAATCTCATCTTTGGATATTATACCATAGACAGATAGAAAAAGTCAATCATATTTTAAAATTTTAAAAAATATTAAAGAAAAAATTAATTCCCCCTCAAAAATAAAGAAACGGACTCAATACCTATTTGAATCCGTTCACAATTCATATTCGCTTTTGTTAGAATTTATCAGCCGCTAACTTTTTACATTTCGGAAATCGATGCGGGTTCCTGACCGGAAGTCACTTCGTTCGGTTTTCCGTTCCCGCAAAGTTTATCCTTTTCCAAACGGCAGTTATCATAATTCATACACTCAAGATGGCATCCGTCATCATAAGTTCGAAGCATAACGACATTCTCTCCGCGTCCCGGGCAATATCTTTGGATTACGTCCTTGTGTCCGCTGCATTTATTGTTTTTTTCTTTCATGGATCGTCCAGCCTTTCCGTAAATATCAGTTTGATCTCCCTATACTATTATATCCTATGTAAAGATTAATATGCCGACACAAAAAATATGATTTTGTTTTTTATTTTCTATAAAAATTAATAAAATATCTCTGTTTATTGAGTAATTGACCCGTAGGCTTACTTCCCGACGCAGAAACGACTGAATATACAATCGGTTATCTCTGAGGAAGCCGCTCTCCCGTCAAAATCTGCAAGTCTTTGCAAAGCCTGTTCCAGATCTAATCCCGCCACATCCTGCGTAAATCCCGAAGCAAGGGCTTTTTCCGCTGTCTCAATATGCTCACATGCGGCAGACAAAGCGGCATATTGCCTTGCGTTAGCGATCACGGGGGTAGTATTATAATCAATTTTTTCCGAGATAAAAAGCTCCGATATTTTCTCATAAAGCTTATCAAAGCCTTCCCCTGTAACGGCAGAAAGACAAATCGGCTTCCCAATACTGTGAATCAGCGAAACATCCGCTTCCGTCGGGAGATCGCTTTTATTCAAAATCGGAATGATTTCGGCTTTTGTCTCCTTCAGTGTCTCGATAAATTCATAATCCTCCCCGTCAAAAGCCTGAGAAGAGTCAAAAACTGCAAGAATAAGCTCCGCATCGCAAAGGAGCTTTCTGGATCTTTCAACGCCCATTTTCTCAATCATATCATCCGTCCCCCGTATACCGGCGGTATCACAAAGTCTCAGGGTAATTTTCCCGATATTTACCGTCTCCTCCACAGTATCGCGCGTTGTTCCGGCAATACCGGTAACAATGGCTCTTTCTTTTCCGAGGATACGGTTCAAAACCGATGATTTTCCGGTATTGGGCTTACCGGCTATTGCCGTAACAATTCCC
>USPP01000256.1 GCA_900556615.1 uncultured Eubacteriales bacterium | reverse complement strand
GAAGGGGGAGGAGATTATACCGGAAAGAGTAGTATTTATGCTGGACCGATTCTGTATGCCTTTGATAACGCCGAAAATCCGCAGATAGATTTCGAGAATCTTCCCGTTATTTCAGGAAAAGAACTTGAAGAAGCTGCGCCGGTATTACAAACCGACGGAAGTATTACTCTCTCCTTTTCAAACGGTGTGGTTTTGACAGACTTTTATCACGCCGGTGTTTCCGGTTCCTCATATAAAACCTGGTTTAAAATTGAATAATGGGGCGTTTTTTATCAATTTATAAAAAGTAGTACCGAGGTATTTTCTTTGGAAGAAAAATTGGAGATTGCAGATGAAGTCGATTGTAACGGAATAGAGATTCAGTATTGACAAAACGGAAAATGCTTGACAGGAATGCTTGTTGATGATGCAGAGAAAAACACTTTTAAAATTAAAATACGTAGATTCCGGTTAGAACGCTGTGTCTTTTCGGATAATGCTGATATCATTCGGCGGAAGAAATAGGGAAGAGCTTTTTGCTTACGGTTAGTATCTGCCATAAATAATCGTTTGGGATTTATGGGATACTTGAAAGGAGAAAGCTCTTTTCCCCTGTTTTTAGCAGAATTTATTTGTCTTCGTTAACAAAAGATATGTTGACATTTTACCTTCGCTGTAGTAAAATAAATATCAACATTCCTGAAAGAAACTGTGCGGAGGTAACGTTTTGGAAAGCGAATTTATGTATCAGTATAAAGATTATCTGGAAGGAAACATGAAATTTACAGCCTATCGGGAAACGGTCGTAAATGCAAAAAGTATAGTACACAAGCATGACTTTCTTGAATTAGTTTATATTATCAGTGGAAATGCTACTCATTACATTGATGATACAAAATATGAGGTTTCCAAGGGAGATATGCTTTTAATTGACACCAATCAAACCCATTTTTATGAATCGGAAAATAGCATTACCTATGCCAATATGATTCTTCTTCCCGATTTTATTTCTGAAAATCTTCATACTGATTATACTTCCATTGATCTGTTTGCCTATTACCTCTACAGCAGTGAAATTTATTATTCCGGCAGGGCTCTTCGTGCGCCTTTAATTCGATTCCGTGGGAATGATCTCATTGCTGCCGATGCGATTGTTAATGCCATGTGTGATGAAATTCTGAACAAAGAAAACAATTACGCAGAAATCGTATCCAGCTATCTCAATATTTTGTTCTATATGATGATTCGCAATATTGAGAAACGCAATAATGATAAGGTTATGCACGATATTCGCAATGTAATTCCGGGTATCATCGACTTTATTGAAAGTAATTGCGGAACCCAGATCACGCTTAACGAAATAGCCAAGAAATATTTTTACTCTCCGTCCTATTTCAGCCGTGCCTTTAAAAAACACTTTGGTATGTCCTTCTCGATGTATCTTCAGGAGGTGCGGATTAAAAAGGTTATTCAGTTGATGCAGAACTCATCCCTTTCCATTGAGGATATCAGCGATGAGATCGGTTATCGTGACAAGCGAGAGTTATATCGTGCCTTTAAAAATGTAACCGGAACCACGCCCGGCAACTATCGCAAAACTCAAACGTCATAAGAACAAACGAACCTGATAAAAAGGATGTCTCACTACTGTGAGACATCCTTTTTGTTCAACGGCAAAACTCTTATTTGAACTGCTTGCTTAACGGCTGATTTTGGGAAAACCCCTCTTTTGCCGAAATATTCCTTATACGAGAATAGCCTCGCCACCGAGGCGGCGAGGCTAAACAGCGAAAAGCTTAGTGACGCTTTTTGGAAGCGACGATGGTGCCGGAAGCGACAAGACCAACGATAGCAACAATGGTCAGAGCATCGAAGGTATCAGGAGCTTGGGGTTTAATGGAATCCAGAGGAGCGGGAACTTCAATTGCATCGACGGAAGCAGCGGCAGTTACTGCGCCATTCTCGGTTCTGACGATGGTAGAGCCGGGAACAGAGAATTCCCAACATTGAGCCGCCTCTTTACCATAGACGTTCCATACGTTTTCGACGTCTTGGACAAGAGTCTCTGCACCGTCAGCAGTGGTGACAGTTGTGGTGCCGAGAAGACCCCAGAACCAGTAACCGTTTACGGGGGTTACAACGCTATTCTCGCCGTTGATGTTGCCGCCATCGCAAGCCCAAGCTACATGGCCTGCTCTGGTGAACTTGAAGACCTGATCGGAAACTGCTTCGGTGAAAGGGAAATGAACGCGTCCAATATTGGTATTGGCCGCGTCCCAATCTCCAGGGACGCCCTGCCAACCATGAGCGGAAAGAGCAAGAACGAGATCATTGCCGGCGGCGGGAGCAGCAACCTTTTTGTTGAAAACAACATACAAGTCATTATCGTTGCCGGTGAGTCTGTAAATGGAAACAACCTTCAGAGCTTCCACGTCGGCAGCAGAAGCGGTGGTGGCAAACATAGCCATCATTCCCACCAACATGGTGAGCGCAAGCAAGAGAGAAAATAACTTTTTCATAGAAAACTCCTTATTTTTCAATACTCAGTACCGTATTTTTTATATTTATTTTACCCGATTTTTTGAAAGTATTCAATGTCATTTTTTTACCGATGATAGACACATTTTTACCTGTGGCAACAGATTTTGAAGGTATTCTGTCAAAATAGCGGCGTATTCCTTTTGTGCTGCGAGATCGGGATGTCCCCAACCTCCGCTTTGATCACAGGGGAGAGACAAATAAGACAGCTTCGCGTCATTTTGTTCGGAAACAGCCGTTTGTATCAAAGCAGCAAGGTCGTTATTCATCATACCGTATACCCAAACAATATAAGCATTGGGGTTCTTTTCCCGCACAGTCGTCAGAAAATCACGACAAGCCTGAATGTATTCCTCTTGTTTCCAGACTGCGTATGAGATGTCGTTTGTACCAAGTCCAATAACTACTACATCAGGTTGATAAAGCGAAAAGTCCCATTCTATATTCTTTGAGCGGATGTAAGAGGTGTAGGAATAGATGGAAGGAATTTTCTGTGTCATATCAGTTGAGCCGCGAATGATTCCCCAACCGGAGACGGCGGTCAGATGACAATCAGCGTCTAAATTCCGTGCCGTCATTGTGGAGAAGGCGAGATAGGAATCACAGTCCCGCACGTAATCCCAGTCGGTGGCCGTTACTTGTTCGGCCTTGGCACCCACGCCGCAGGTAATGGAGTCTCCGATAAATTCCATTTTTAGTGTCGGTGGTGAGGGCTGAGAATCCATTTTGCCGAAATAATTCAGTGATTGCAGAGTAACGGTTGCAGTACTGCCTTCGGTTGTTTTACGGACTTCGATGGTATGATATCCTTTTTCTACTGTAGCCAGCAGGATATTGGTGTCGTCTAAGGAATATCGTGCAGAGGT
>USPP01000255.1 GCA_900556615.1 uncultured Eubacteriales bacterium | reverse complement strand
CCATACCGGACGCCGCCACCAAGTACTTATCCGGCATTTTCTCCAATACGATATTGGCCAGCATTGCCTTTTCTGCAGCGTCATCAAAGGCTTCGCAGATAATGTCCGCCTCTTTCAAAAGACTCCCGGCGTTTTCCTCTGTAATCCGTTCGATATGCATTTCCGCTTCAACATACGGCGCGATTTCTTTCAGATTCTCAGCAAGCGCTTTCGTTTTGTATTCGCCGATCTGTACTGCTTTGTATTGCTGACGATGCAGATTCGTGATATCCACCTTATCAAAATCAATCAAAATCAGTTTTCCGATTCCCGTACGGGCAAGGAATAGAGCGATGTGGGAACCAAGCCCGCCCAGTCCGCATATGGCAACCGAGGCGGCGGAAAGCGCCTTCTGCAACTCTGCACCGTGCCGTTTTTCAAGCGCCCCCATCCATTCTTCTTTTGTAGGAATCAGTTCAGCCACCCCCCACAAAGCTGACAATCTCAATACTGTCACCGTCTTCCAAAATCGTCCGATCATATTGTATTTTAGGCACAATTTCTCCGTTGCGCTCGACAGCGATTTTCTTTATATCGTAATTTGCAGTCAGCAAATATTCCGTCAGCGTACTGCCTGCTATGACAAGGCGCTCTCCGTTTACTTTTACCATTTTCTCCTCACCTCCGAAAAACTGCAACAAAAAAGGAAGCCACCGATTCGACAGCTTCCGTAAATTCCATGTTTCTCCCAATAGTCTTTTTATATCAGGCATCCCTACGTTGGCATTATCCAAATCAGGTTCTCGGTCGAAGGTTCTACCTTCCTCTCAGCCTGTCCGCACAGATACGTGCATCAAGCTCCCGCTATTCTATTGCTATAGATTATTATACACTATCCCGATCATAAATGCAAGAGGTTTTAAAATTTTTTCGGAATCCTTATTGACGATTGGCACTCTGCTATTTTATACCGCAAAAAAATATAAACCTATTGCAATTCAAAACCGTTTGATGTATAATACCTCGGTGTGAAAATTCACAATCAGTCATTCCGGAATATTGGAGATAACATGGTAATACATATCAAACATCAAAAAAACAGCTTGCTTTTGAGAAAAGCGGCTGCATTTCTGAAAAACAATACGGTTCTTGCCGTAGCTGTGACGGCAGCGGCGGTAACCTCCTTCATAGTACCTCCCGATTCGGCATATATCGAATATTTTGATTTCAAAACGCTCACCTGCCTTTTCTGCACACTTGCCGTAATCTGCGCTTTGAAAAATATTAATTTCTTTACCATCGCGGCAAAAAAAATTGTTTTTCTTACCGGGGACATAAGAAAAGCGATTATTTCTATTGTTGTCATTACTTTTATCGGTTCTATGCTGATAGCCAACGATATGGCTCTTCTCACCTTTCTTCCGCTTGGATATTTTGTTCTCTCCTCTGCGGGGCAGAAAAAGTATATGATATTCACCTTTATTATGCAGAATATAGGAGCGAATCTCGGCGGAATGCTCACCCCGTTCGGCAATCCTCAGAATCTTTATTTATACAATAAATTTAATATTCCGAGCGGACAATTCATGGAGATTATGGCTATTCCCTTTGCCTCAGCAATCGTCTTGATTCTCCTGAGCTGCTTTGTTTTTGTAAAAAAAGAGAAAATCACAGTCAGCGACAACCTTGATGACAGACTTCCCCTCGGGAAAACGATCCTATATCTTGCTCTTTTCGCATTTTCGATTGTTATTGTTTTCAGAATAATTCCCTATTGGACAGGACTGATTATCATTCCGGCGGTTCTCTTCCTTACCGACCGGAAAGCGCTTCGCTCGGTTGATTATGGTCTGCTTTTGACCTTTGTCTGCTTTTTCATTTTCTCCGGAAATATGTCGCGTATCCATTCGGTAAACAGATTTATTTCGTCTTTACTTGAAAAGAATACGCTTATAGTAAGCGTTCTTTCCTGTCAGATCATAAGCAATGTACCTTCGGCAATATTACTTTCCGGCTTTACCGGCAATTATCGCGCTTTGCTTTACGGAGTCAATATAGGAGGCACGGGAACTCTCATCGCTTCGCTTGCTAGTCTTATAACCTTCAGACAGTATTGTGCTGCGGAACCTTCTGGGGCAAAAAAATACCTCCTTTATTTCAGCGCGCTCAATTTCGTTTTTCTTATTATCATGACTCTCATTTGCCTGTTGATTTTAGGCAATACCGCACAATGATTGCTGCGTAGCTGCGCGCCGGATTTTTCGTCAGACGATACCAATAGAGGAGACAAGAGTGGCTCCTCTGCCATGAAATTGGTGAAATATGGCGGAATAGAGGCAGCATATGCGCAGCAAAGGTGTTAGCCTCACACCCCGGCGGTATTCCTTTATAAAGTCTGCCATTTGAGTATAGCGTTTCAGGGCTGCTGCACAGAATGTCAACGCTTGGTAAGGTATTTAATTTAGAAACAGCATCTAATGCGCTGAATTACTCAACATTGGCAAAAGCAAAATTGTGGTTCTTGAGTGTTATCATGTAGAAAGTGTTTAGGGAGTGGAGGTTATGGAACCGTTACATATTCTGTTTCTCATTTTAATTGGGGCCGGATCCGGCTTTGTCCAAAGGATAAGCGGCTTCGGGCTTGGAATATTCGCTATGGTGTTTTTGCCGCATTTTATGCCATCGCACACCGCTGCGGCGTCGATATCATCACTTTTTTCCTGCGCAACGGCAACCTATAATAGCGTTCGCTACCATAAAAATGTTGCGTTCAAAACCGTCTTTCCGATGGTATGTGCCGCCTTGCCCATTATCCCCATCGCCATCCATTTTTCGTCGGTTGTGTCGGGAGATATTTTTAAAATATTGCTTGGTGTTGTGTTGATAGCTTTGAGCTTTTATTTTATGTTCTTTAACAAACGTATCAAAATAAAGCCGAATTTCCAAAACGGACTTTTGGCGGGCGCGATGGGAGGAATATTGGGGGGACTGTTTTCCACGGGAGGTCCCCCAGCGGTACTGTATCTGAGCAATGCGACCAAGGATAACATTACGTATTTTGCGACCATTCAGTTTTATTTCTGCTTTACAAATCTGTATGCAACGACCATGCGTGTCGTAAATGGTATCATCACCACCGATATTTTGCTTTACGCCGTTATAGGAATGATCGGCTGTATGGTGGGCAATTTTATCGGCAGGAATGTCTTTGACAAGTTCGATTCGGACAGATTAAAACAGATTATATACATCGGTATGATAATAAGCGGGGTATTGATGTTCTCTTAACTCCGCGATTTCATTCGAAGATACAAAAAGGATGTCGGCAGAAGCATCAACTCCCGATAAGGAAACATTCTATTAAGAATAAAGGGGCAGTCGCACATTAGTGCGACTGCCCCTCGAAGTC
>USPP01000254.1 GCA_900556615.1 uncultured Eubacteriales bacterium | reverse complement strand
GGCGTAGTTTTCATTGGATATTGCGATAAAACCGGAACAAAAGTAAAAAAACTGCGTCTAAAGGGAAACCGATCTCAGGTAAGAGAAGCGGCAGTACAGAATATATTCGGTATGATACTGGATAATTCCGAGGAGGAAAAGAAAACAAAATGAATCAGAATATAAGAAACAAAAATCAGGCTCAGCAAAAAAACAGAGGCAGTATATTGCCGCTTATGCTGTTTTTCCCGATATCAATATTTTTCTGCGAGCTTGTCGCAAGGCTTTCAACTTTCGGGGATTTGAAAATTTCACAGTTTTTTCTGATATTGCTGACTTCGGTCACTTCGGGATTTTTTATTTCATTTATTTTATCCTTGATAAAAAACCGTACGGCGCTGAGAATTGTGATGATAGCGATATCCTTTATTATATCTCTTGTGTGTGCGTCGCAGATTGTATATTTTGACATTTTCGGAAGCTATTATAATTGGGGCGATATCGGAATGGCGGGCGAGGCTGCAAAGGACTTTTCCGGGCAGTTGTTCGGAGGTATCGCCAATCAGCTTTTTCCTCTTGTACTTGTTTTTCTCCCGACGATACTGATTGCTGTCTTTAATAAGCGTCTTTCCTTCTATCCTGTAAAAAAGACGCCTTATATGCTTTCGCTTATGCTTTTGTCCGTGACTTCGGTGTTCTTTCTTGTTTTCTCTTTCGGGACCTGTCTTGACAGGAGTTTTGACGGAACGCTTTACACCTACCTTTTTCCCGACAGTAATAACACCTATATGAATTTCGGTATCCTTACCGCTTCAAAGCTTAATATCGAGCAGCTAATTTTCGGAAAACGTGAGGGCGGTATTTATATTCCCGGCGGCAATGAAACGGTAGATCCCGGAAAAGTGTTTGGATCAACCGGCGACGACACTGAAAATCCGGACGATTCGTCGGGAGGCTCTGATACTGAAAATCCCGATCCTCCGAAGGAATACGGATATAATGTTTTGGAAATTGATTTTGATAAGCTTATCGCCAATGAGAGCAATAAGACGGTAAAACAGCTTCATGAATATTTCAAAAACGTTGAGCCGACCAAGCAGAACGAATATACCGGAATGTTTGAGGGAAAAAATCTGATATTTATGACGCTTGAAGGATTTTCAAGCAATGTAATCAGTCCGGAGCTTACTCCTACTCTTTATAAAATGGCAACAGAAGGTTTTGTCTTCAACAATTATTATTGCTCTGTTTGGGCGGGGAGTACACTCACAGGCGAGTATGCGAACCTTTCCGGTAATATGTATATGACCACCGGCTGTCTTAAGGGAGAGCATGCCACTAATTATCAGCCGCTTGCACTCGGAAATCAGTTCAAAAGTCTCGGATATAAGACTATGTATTTTCATGGTCATACGTATAGTTATTACGGCAGAGACAAATGGGTTCCGAGCTTCGGCTATGAGTATTACGGAATCGGAAACGGACTTGAGAATTTTACTGACTCAGACGGCAATACCATAAAGAAGGCATGGCCGCGCTCGGATCAAGAAGTTGCAAAGGTGACTATTAGTCAATATATAGGTGATGAACCTTTCCACATTTATTATATGTCGATAAGCGGTCATGCCAATTACAATTTCCTCGGCGGAAATAAGCAGTGTTCAAAGCATAAAGCGGAGGTTTTGGATTTACCTTACCAGTATACGGCAAGCAAGGCGTATGTTGCCTGTCAGCTTGAGGTAGAGCTTATGGTAAAGGAGCTGATTGAACAGCTTGATGCAGCGGGAATCCTTGATGATACCGTGTTTGTGATGGCTCCTGACCACTTCCCGTACGGAATTAACGACGATACACAGAAGGAGGGCTATAGCAAAGAGGATGCTCTTGCGGATCTTTACGGTCTTCCCGTTGATGATATTTATCATAATCTTGAGCTTTATCGGAACTCTCTGATTATATGGTCGTCGAGCATGGAAGAGCCTGTTACCGTCGATACGCCCTGTTCCGCCATTGATATTCTTCCCACTGTTTCCAATCTGTTCGGGCTTCCGTATGATTCCCGTCTTATGACGGGAGTGGACGTACTTTCCGGTACCGATCCGCTGGTTATTATCAAGTGTTACAACGACGGAAATGCAAAATGCTGGGTAAATAAGTACGGCTCCTATGTTCCGAAGTACGGCTTTACGCCCGCAGAGGGCTATACGGTGGATGAGAACGCGCTTGAAAGCTACGTTTCGTCCATGAATAAACAACTTAAGCAGAAGCTCAGCTATGCCGCAAGCATAGTGGATTATAATTATTACAGCTATCTGAAAGAATATCTGAAGTGATTTTTATAAATATAATCTTGAAAATGAACATTCAGACCGCTTGCGCGGTTTTCTCCCGCTATCATCGGCGGTTTTCCGCGTAAGCTTTCGGTAACAACTATTAAGTAAGGAAGCTTTCACAGAGTGAAGGCTATGGTCATAAATATGAAAATTGTCATCAAGGTTGGGACATCAACGCTGGCGCATCCGAGCGGATGCCTTAATATCAAAAGAACAGAAGAACTGTGCAAAGTGATCAGCGATCTCAAAAATTCGGGGCATGAGATCATTCTTGTTTCTTCCGGCGCTGTTGGAATGGGAGTGGGAAAGCTGTCCTTAAAGGAACGTCCCTGCGATATGCCGACAAAACAGGCGGCGGCGGCTGTCGGTCAGTGCGAGCTTATGTATACCTATGATAAGCTTTTTTCGGAGTACAATCATATTGTTGCACAGATACTGCTTACGGCGGAGGATGTGCGGCATGATGAAAGGTATGAGCATTTTACAAACACGCTGAACCGGTTGCTTGAACTCGGAGTATTGCCGATCATAAACGAAAACGACACTGTTTCCACCGAGGAAATGGGAATTGGGGATAACGATACGCTTGCCGCTATTGTGGCTGTCAGCACAAAAGCCGAGCTTTTAATTTTACTGTCGGATATCGACGGGCTTTATACCTCCGATCCGAGGCATAATCCGGATGCAAAGCTTATCTCTGTGGTGAGAGAACTCAGTGAGGTTATGAAATATGCCGGGGAACCGGGAAGCTCCCTCGGTACCGGCGGAATGAAAACAAAGCTCCATGCGGCGGAGCTTTGTACTGCGGCGGGCTGTGATATGGTGATTTCAAACGGCGCCAAACCGATGCTGCTGTATGATATTGCGGATGGAAAAGATGCCGGCACAAGGTTTCTTGCCCCGTTGAAGCGTCAAAAAAATTGAGAGGAGATGCTATATGACAACAAAACAATTATTGATAAACGCTGTAAAGGTAAAATCGGAGCTCAGTCTTTTGTCGTCAGCAGATAAAAACAAAGCGCTTGAAGCGATGGCGGAAGCGCTTCTTGCGGCTGAGAAAGAAATACTGAAAGCGAA
>USPP01000253.1 GCA_900556615.1 uncultured Eubacteriales bacterium | reverse complement strand
CCCCAGCCGAATACGAACCGAATTTTCATTCGTCTCCGGGATATACAGCTTATTGTTCCAGCAATCATAAAGACGAAGCTCTCCGTGCGTACCCAAATCAACATATAGGTCGGCAGTACTGAAGATGTTATCATTTTTAAACATCCATACTCTCCCCTCTGTATTGCGGTATGAATAATACCGTATAAGAGGATAATCGCCATCCGTTTTGATTCTTGTCAAGCTATATTTTTTTACCTCATCCGCAAGCTCCTCCTCCGTTATTATACGGCAAGCCATAAGAAGCGGTCGCGCTTCGAAGCCTTCACAGGTATATTTCGGTTTTCCGCCGACAAACAGTACCGGCACTCCATTTTCCGCGAAACAGTTTATCGCATGGAGCAGCTTTTCCGGAAGATATTCAGCATAGGGGAGAATAAGCATACGAAATTTCTTGTTCCCGATAACCGCCGTGTTATTCTCTGAGTGCCCCCGACAGACAATATCCTCCCAAACAATCTCAAAATCGACATGACAGCGTGTCAGTATTTTTGCCGGATGCTGCGTCAGCATATTTTTGCCACCGCTCCATTCCCCCTCCGCATTATAAAACAATGCGATATCGGCTTCATGTGTTCCTCCGTCAAGAAGGTGAGAAGCTCTCTGCATGTACTGCATCAGACGGATAAAATAAGGAAACTGCGGATTTTTCCCCCTGATATAAAAGTGCGGGGGACAGTCCGGATTGGGGTAATGCGTATCGAAGGCATGCGGAACAAATCGGTTAATACCGTTCACCAGCATGGAGTCGGCAAGACGCTTCATCGTCGGAACGCCCTCTGCCCAGCCGTATGCTCCGAAAATTTCGCACATGGCGCGTCCCTTCATTGCCGGCGTCAGCTGTGCCTGTGAAATACAGAGTTTCGCGAGCATATATTCAAAAAATTCCGCAGCCCCTATCTTTCCGCAGACAGGCAGCGTATGTTCTGAATCTGTGAATCCCGGCAGGATCTGGTGCAATACGACATCAATCCCCGCCATATCCTGAGCGCCTGTTGCCCGGAAATAATGTCCGGAGCCATAACCGAGACGCTGATGCGTGTTCATATCTTCTATTACATGTCCGATATACATCACGCTGTGCTCTCTGCACCAATTGCCGAGAAGCTCGGTGAAGTTTTTCTGATACAGCTTTGTCACCGCGTCCATGTAATATTGACGAATCAGAGCCGTCCCTCCCTTAATCTCGTGCCAGAGAGCGGGTAAAAGCTCAAGCACGCGCTCCTTGGTGATTCCGGCATTATCAGCTATGATATCCGGAAGTGCGTCGCTCCACGGTATCGGCATGTCCTCTTTGCCGAGTTTTGATTGATAAGATGCGACTTCGTTGCCGAAGCTCGGTTCATCGGAAAAGAATCCTTTGAAAGTTCTGCCGAAATATTTTCCGAAATGCTCGAAATGAGGCTCATAGACGGCGTATATCATGGCCCGGCACGATTCCTCCGATAACATATCGATGTAATTGATTTTCTCTTTCACGGATTTATCGGTTTCATACACATAATGTACGCGGTAATATCCTTCCGGAAGCTTACAGTAGATAAGATTATTCCGGATATCGGACGATAGATCGTAGGAGACGTCTTCAAGGATACGTCCGTCGTTTTCACATCTACAATATGCCCTCATCGATATACAGGAGGAAAGATTGTTTCTTACCTCGTCCGGAGGAATAAGCGCCATTTCAGCTCCGTCACTGATAATGTCGCGGTAACAGGTAAGAATTAATTTTTTCCGAAGCTCTTTATGCTCTTCAATATAATGATTTGCATATCCGGTCGGGAACTGCTTATCGTCAAGAAGCCAGACCTTCATATCGCGCCGTTCCGCTTCAGCAAGCAGATATCCGAAATCCTCCCACCATTTTTCACGGCAGAAATCGTCATGAATTCTGCTCTCCGCACAAAATTCCTTAATTCCGCAGCTTTCAATGGCGTCAAGCTCTTCTGCAAGCAGAGCGTGATCATCTCCGTGCTGCCAAAAGAAAGGCAGAATATATTTGTGCTCAAAACTGTCATTAAGACACTCGTTAATTTTTTTCATACGGAAGCTCCCGAATCCTTTTTTCTTAAGACGAAAAGTCTGGTTTGTCCTTCTTCAAAATTCCACTCCTGCTCTGCTCCCTCATTCCTTTCACCTGAATACAAATCTTGGGAAATGGTGTCATAACGCATTTTTATGCCGAGTTTTCCTGTCCTTCCGGCGGTAACGGATAACACCTCGTTTGCCGCATGACAGTAATTTCCGACGGGTACATAAAAATGAACGCCGGCTTCGACAAAGAGATCTCTAAGCTGTTCGGATGAGGTTACGGGAACGGAGGAGAAGATTACTTTGGAATGGGTTGACGTCTCAACGACGTGCATTTCGGCATTAGGCGAATCATAGGCACTGAAACGGTAACTGTCGGGAATAACCGGAAGAGCTTTATCAGTTTTCTCGCCGCTTTCGGGATCATAAACACCAAGTTCACCGATGATGAGAAATGTTCTTCCGCCCGCATCAATGGCATTTTGTAATTTGCGGAGGGTTTCCTTCGTCGGACAAAGCGCATTGGTTACAATTACGAATTTGATTCTGTCAGGCAGTTTGTCGATATCGGAAAGAATCCAGGTTCCGATCGGTGCTCCTGTTCTTCCCGTGGCATGAAGTACTTTCGAAACCGTTTCAAGAGTATAGCCGGAGGTTTCCTCTGCCCAGGCATAGCTGTGATCATCTACCATAAAGGCAATCTCTTCACATCCGGTATGGTCAATGTCGGAGGCAATATGTTCTTTTTCGATTCCGGCAAGCTCCGAAAGCACTTTCTGCATATCCGGATCATAATGCCAGGTTGCCATCAGAGAAAAATACTGTCTCGGATTATTGCGGACAAAATCGTATGCAAAGGTACTTCTGTGCATCAAACCGGCACCGCCCGTTTTATCTCCCGGTTTTTCACCCGGATAATATAAAGGGATGGAATACTGAAAAGCTATCGTTTTCATTGACAACAAGTTTACCGTGAGCATAAACGCTTTCGGCAGCGGATACAAACGTATCGAAACCGTTCACGGGATCACGGTAATTCAGCCACGGTATACCGCAGATATAGTCAATGTCATCACACTCGAGATATTTTTGAAGTCCCATATGACCTGCCGTTGACTGGCGGTCATCGCCGGCAAGTTGAATCACATACCCGTACAGGGAACCGGCAAGGAGCCTGCCATGAGAAGCCCGTTTTACTGCAGAGGCAAAATGGCATATAATTCCGGCAGTAAAATCGTTTAAAAATTCAGAATATGCAGCGGCAAGCCGTCCCTCACCCGTATTCGGTTTAAAACGGGCGCCGGGAAATTTTCTTTGAGAGGGGAGCGGCAC
>USPP01000252.1 GCA_900556615.1 uncultured Eubacteriales bacterium | reverse complement strand
CGCGAAACAATTCTCCGCTCATTTTTATTCCCCTTTCAAAATTCAAAATTAATGCTCTTAGATAATACCTGCAATACAAATGACGTTTTAAGGCAATATCGCGGGGGTACAGCTAACGCCTTTATTGCGCATTTGCCTGCCTCTGTTCCGTCATACTTCGCAGGTTTCGTCGCCGGATGAGAGCTGCTCCAGCCTCCTCAAATTGGTATTTTCCGACGAAAAATCCGGCGGCGCAGCTTCACAACAAGCATTGGGCGGTATTGTCTTAAATGGTCAAAATTGCGGATTTTATCCGCAAAACCCGACTTCGCGGGGCAGTCGCACGCTATTGCCTAAAAAATTTTACCGGAAATGTTGAAATCAGAACAAATATGTAATATAATGTGTAATATAATAATTTCTGATAAGATTTTCAAAATTTCCGAAAGACGACTGAAAATGATAACAAATAAGCTTACCGATACAACGCTCACAACAAGAGATTTTTTTTATGAGCTTCCGAAGGAGCTGATAGCCCAGACTCCCGCGGAGCCGAGAGATTCCTCCCGCCTTCTTGTGCTTCACAAAGAAACCGGTAAAACCGAGCATAAAATATTCCGCGATATCGCCGATTACCTTCATGAGGGAGACGTTCTGGTCATAAACGACAGCAAGGTCATACCCGCACGTCTTTACGGCGTCAAGGAGGACAGCGGTATTACCGTCGAGGTGGTGCTTCTGCGCTCCAGAGGTCTTGACGTATGGGAAACGCTCACCCGACCGGGAAGGCGCTGTAAGCCGGGTACTAAAATTATATTCGGGGACGGGCTTCTTCGTGCAGAGGTTTTGCAGAGCGTCGAGGGCGGAAACCGCCTTTTCACGTTCTGCGTTGAAATTTTTATCAGGGTTAGATTCCGTAAAAGGAACCTGTGTGTAGGCGTGTTCTACCGTTAGGTCGGGTGCATATTTCGCGCAAACTTCCGTAATCATTTTACGGTATTCGATATCCGTCTGATGTTTTCCCCAATCGACCTTCCAATACAGAATACCCGCTTCCGCACTCATACGGGCTCGCTGTTCCCAATAGCTTCTTGCCTCTTCCGCGTTTGTCCATCCTTCTCCGGGAATTTGGGGAGATACCCAAAGTCCAAGACCGGCATAACCGAGCTCCTTTGTTTTTTTGCTCATTTCATTGAGCCTTTCCTGAGCAGTGTCTCCGAGTGAAGCGAATTTTATCGGATCAGGCTCCAAGGAGCCGAATTCAGAACGTGAACCGTCGCCGGAGGTTCCTAACGGAACATCCCATCCGTCGTCAACCAGAAAGATAAGATTTGACCGGTATTCTTTGGGAATAATGTGGTAATAGTTTACCGTGCCAAACAGACTTTCTGCCGTTAATGCGTCGCGCATTTCAGAATTTCCGGAGCCGGAAATTCCCATTTTAGAAGCGGCGTAGGATTGCCTGCCCCATGTGCAAAGATAGCTGAGTGTTTTTGACTCGATATTCACGTTTGATTCCTCGCTTTCAATCGGTTTCTCATATTTATTTAACAGATCGGTTTTTCCTCCGAAAAAGGAACAAACTGCATTAGCTTTTTCCTTCGGAATAAAACCGGATTTGCCGCTCACGGAGAAAAGTCCGTAGCATCTTTCAGTACCGGAAACATCAGAGCTTCCCTCAATCATTTTGTATACATATACCGAATCAATATAATCGCAGCCTTTCATCGCTTCAAGCGCCTGTTCCAGCAGCTGCCCCTGCTTCCTGTCGGAATCCTGACTGCCGGAATCGCTGAATCCGAATTCAGTAATGAACAGCTTTTTACCGTCATCACCGTATTCCGTTATCAGATCGGAAAAACTTTTACAGGCGCTTTTCCATTTATCGATGTCAAAATCGGTTTCCGGAGAATGATACTGCAAGGCAATTGCTCCGAAATAATCATCGGAATCGGTGCTTCCGCAGCCGTATTGACCGCTTCTGATATTTCTGTATATTTTTTTTATTATTTTTCCCGCGTCATCAAAATCATTGTCAACCAATATTCCGGGAAATAAAACGATTGCTTCGGGATTGGAACTGTGAATTCCTCTTGACGCGGCAAAACACATTTCGGTTATAATTTCAAGCTTTTCATCCAGATTGAATACGTTTCCGGAAGTCAGGTAATCGACGGGATGCAGATATGCGTCGGTATTGAGAGCGCTTCCGATTTCCCAAAAATGTATTTCGGGGAACATACTTGCCATAGTTTTCCATGATTCCTCATATAAAGTCAGCCATTCTCTGAATTCGGAATCTTCGGAATTGCTCCAAGCAGGAACGGCATACCTGTCGTTTATTCCGCTCTTTTCCGTGTGGAGCCAACCGTTGCTGACGGCGATTATCTTGGTTATCCCATGATCATAGAGTTTATTTATCCATTCTTTTTGCAGTTCAATCTGTTTTTCGTTTGCCGTAGTCGAATCGGACAGAACAGCTGTCATATTGATTCCGTTTCGAATCGCGCCGGTGTTCATGATCTGCAAAAGCTCCGTTAAGCGGTCGATATCCAGTTTTCTTCCGTAAGCGGAAGAAATTCCGAAATCGATTCCGCAGAAACCGTTCTCCGGTTCACTGTATTCGATTTGGTTTTCTGTGTCCGGTATCTTTCCCGAGCTTTCGGTTTCAGTTAAATTATTTTTATTTTCTCCGCATGATGACAGAACTGAAAAGAAAACGGCAAGCATGATAAAAAAGATAAAGGACGATTTTACTCTATTTGGTTTCATAGTTTCTCCTGTGTTTTCTCAAATATTATTTTTTTGGAAATACCGCGTCATCTGACGGTGCAGGTACGCAGTTTTGCAAAGTGCGGCCAACGCTTGGCAAAAGTCGGATTTTTTATTAAACAATACAAAGCAGAGACGGAAATACCAGTCGTATTGACTAATGGATTTGTGCAATATAACGGAATGGATATAACAGATGCTCCATCAACGTATTAGCGTGAATTGTGCGGTGCTGTCATAACTGCATCGCGGCAACGGCAAGCGCGCCTTTATCTCCTATTTGTTCCCCGTGCTTTGCCGGGAGTATTCTGCATATCTTTCGTGATTCAGCAATCGATTCTTTCTCAAGCCATTTCATAAGCTCCGGCTCAAGAAGCTCTTTGGCTCTCGGATATATTCCACCGATAACGATCGCCTCGGGATTGAGCATATCAATTATAATAGCAATTCCTTTGCCAAGATATTTCCCGCATTTTTTATAAATCCCGATAGCTGTCTTGTCACCTTGGTAAGCCGCTTCGGCAATTGTTTTGGCACTTATGCCGCCAAGCATATCAGGGGTAGCGCAGTATGTGGGACCGTTTCCGTTTTTCAAAAGCTTTTCCGCTTCTGCAATGCCGAGCCGGCGTATTCCTCCGCCGCTGCAAAATCCT
>USPP01000251.1 GCA_900556615.1 uncultured Eubacteriales bacterium | reverse complement strand
GGAACAGTATCGTCCGCGTCAAGAAAGGTGATATATTCACCTGCGGAAATGGCGAGCCCCGCGTTTCTTGCCGAGGAAACACCGCCGTTTTCCTTGTGAATGACCTTAATTCGACTGTCCTTTTCCGCATAGCCGTCGCAGATTTTTCCGCTGCCGTCTTGTGAACCGTCATCGACGAGAATCAGTGTGAAGTCATGATAGGTTTGAGAAAGGATGCTGTCCACGCATCGGGAAAGCGTTTTTTCGGCGTTGTATACCGGAATGATGATCAAAATGGGTTTAACTGTCAATGATGTGCCCCTTTAAAATATCCTTCGTTTTGAAGCAAATAGGTTCTTTTTTCCTCAAAATTTTTTCCATGGGTATTGAGAGTGTATTTTTGATTTTTGTTTTTTAGTTCTTCAACTGAGCACAGGTATTTTGCAGGATTTCCGGCGATGACGGAATACGGCTCCGAAAAACTTTTGGTGACCACGCTGCCTGCCCCTATGATACAATGATGAGGAATTGTGACACCCGGAAGAATAATAGTGCCCATACCGATAAAGCAGTCGTCTCCGATATAGATTCTTCCGAAAATATCGCTGGCTCCCGGAAGATAATAGATCGCGGAGGCATCATGGGTGGTGAAGGAAACGTTATCGGAAATCATCACACGGTTTCCTATAGTGACCAGATATGGCTCGGCTGTTTCAATTTTTTCGGAAAAAATACAACATCCGGTTCCGATATGCATGCCGATTTTGCGAAGATGGTTGATGAGAATAGTAGAATTATCTTGTCTTTTGATCTTTTTCAGATAGAACAATTTCATATTGTGAAGAACTGACATATAATTACCTGCGCTTACTTATATAGTATTCGAAAAAGCCAGCATAACATCGGCATAGTAAGTTGGAATGGAGAGCGTAACCGAATGCTATGGGTTTCAGTGCGGTTTCTTTAACGGCGTATTTGATGGAAGATATGGAGCAGAGCTTTCGAAGTTTTTTTACCGATATCTGGGAGGAGGCTGAATTGTACAGCAAAGCACAGCAGATATAATTCAGTAAACGGTGTTCAATCATTTTTTGATTATTTTTATTGTATGCCGATTGTGCTTCAAGAAGCTCTTTTATTCTTATCCATATATAAATTTGAGATAGATAATCAATTTTATATGCATCTTTAAATATGGCGGAATTCTCGGACGCTTGAAGATATTTATATCCGCAGTACCGTGTAAATTTAATTTTCTCTGCATATCGGTAAAGCCGTATGAAAAAATCAAGATCTTCCGCAAGCTTGAGTGATTCGTCAAAATAGATTTGGTTATCGGTAAAGAGCGCTTTACGGAAAAGTTTTCCGACGCAAAATCCGAGAAGTCCGTTTTTTTGAAGCTCATAAAAATTGTCATACAGTTCGCCGGAGGTTATTATATTGTTATCGGAAGGACATACGGTACCGAGAATATTTCCCGCTTCGTCAACTTTTGTAAGTCCGCTGATAACGATATCGGCTTTTGATAACCTGATTTCCGAAAAAAAGCGTTTCCAGCCAATCGGGACAGACGGTATCGTCTCCGTCGGCAAAAACGATATATTCCCCCTGCGCCGCGTCAAGAGCGGTATTCCTTGCCGCCGATACGCCGCCGTTTTGTTTGTGGATAACTTTAACTCTTGTATCTGAGGCAGCAATTTCATCAAGAAGCTCTCCGCTTCCGTCGGTGCTTCCGTCGTCAACAGTAATGAGTTCGAAATCGGAAAAGGTCTGTGCAAGAATAGACGCGACGGACTTTTCTATATATTTGATTTTGTTGTAGACGGGAAGAATAACAGTAATTTCCATAATTTATTTCAATAATCTGTGAAGCAGTCTTGAACCGCGGATTCCGATTGTTTGGAAAACAGCGATTTTGATTTTTCTTTTAAAGGATATGCCGGAACTGATTATTTCCTTACAGTGTCTGTTAAATTCGTTTTTTGTCCATTTTTCAAGTCCTTTGGGAATGCTGTCGTTTATACTGTGAGTAATGATTTTGTCCGCAATCTGATTTTCAATACAATTACGGAGCTTTGGATATCCGAGCTTTTTGTACAGTTCAATATGATTATTGAAAATGAAGAAGGAGTCAATGTACAGCTTTTTCAGATGTTCCGGGTTTTGGTTCATTGTAATGCTGTTTTGATTTCTTCGGTAATAATATCCGAAGAATGGGATAAAGGTTATCTTTTTGCATTTCAAACACCCGGCATTAACATTATATCTTCAAAATGCAACTGTTCGGTAAACCTTATTCCGAAAAATAGATCTGCATGATACAGCTTTCCCCATACGGTTGCAAGATTCGTTTCATTCCGGAAATCTGTATAGTGCGAAAGGAGGGAATCTCTTCCGCTCATTACAGTTTTTCCGATTACGCCATGACGGGATATGATATTCTTTTCGTCAGTTGTTTCGGAGAAAGCGCTGACGACACAATCGGAATCGGTTTCAAGGATATTGCTGTAAAGTATCTGAAGCAGCTCTTTTTCAATATAATCATCGCTGTCTACGAAAGTGATGTATTCTCCTGAGCAATTGTCAAGCCCCTTGTTTCTTGCAGCAGAAAGTCCGCCGTTTTTCTGATGAATAACCCTTACTCTTTTATCTTTTTTAGCATAGGTGTCGCAGATGGCTCCGGATCTGTCGGTGCTTCCATCATCTACAAGTAGAATTTCAAGATTTTCATAATATTGAGAGATGATGCTTTCGATACATTCCGGAAGATACTTTTCAACATTATACACCGGTACGATGACCGAAATCAACGGATTTATCATATTTTTAGTCATTTTCTTTCCGCTTTCAATATCAGATATTTCATTAAAAGCTTTGCCGTAAAGCTTGAACCGAGCAGCTTTGCCTCAAGCCGGAGCTTTGCCGGTACCCTCAGCTTTTTTACCGAGCGCGCAGCTTTTTTGACATAATCGCTTCCGGATACTTCAGCCGCGATTCTTTTCTTTTCTGAAGATGAAATCGGGTAACCTGCCGTTTGTCCGATGGTATTCAGCGCGAAAAAGATTGCCGCATGGGATAACTGCGCGCTGAACTCAAAATCCGGTGCTGTGCTGAATTTTTCTGTCAGCCGTGAAAGCAGGCGTTCATAGTTCCCCCACAGGGCGACATCTGCTTTTTTTGTGCTTGACGAGTTATTTGCAACAAAATAGTGATAATACGCCTCTCCTTTGAGGTAACAAAAGGAATTGGCATGATACATCACGCAGGCACCGAAGAATAGATCCTCCGAGATTCGAATGCCGGACGGATAGGAGAGATGATTTTTCCGTATCAGTTCATTTTTTATCAGCAGCAGCCAGTTTGACGTAGCCGGAGGGTAGGTCAGGGTGCTTTGCATAATCAGCTTTGGAAAGTATTCCTTTAAAAGGTCTCCGCGGTTATAACCGCCCGCCCGTATAGCCTGCGTAAACAGCTTTTGTTTAAGCATTC
>USPP01000250.1 GCA_900556615.1 uncultured Eubacteriales bacterium | reverse complement strand
GCTCCATTACGATAAGTCCTCCAAGCATATTACCAAATAAACGGCAGGCAAGAGATACGGGAACCGCTACATCAGAGACAATACGCATCGGAAAGATAACCGGAGAGGGGGAAGCAAGACTTTTGATTCTTCCGGACAGCTTCTTGTTTTTTATGCCATACCAATTTATTAAAATAAACGTAATAAGTCCCATCGCAAGAGTGACGGTGATATCCGAAGTCGGAGCGCGCAGACCGAAGAGCTCTGCGCAGGCGCATCCGAACATCAGAATCGAAAGCGCAAAAAGATATGAACTCAAGCATCCGGTATTGCCATGAACGTTATTTTTTGTATGACTGTCAAAAAACTCTATCGCAAGCTCCATCACATTTTGCAGATCGGTAGGAGAATCCTTTCCGAAACGCGGCACCGCAAATATCCTAAATAAAACCGCAAGGATCAATACAACTCCGGTAACGCCCCACATGATAAGAGAGGTTTCCGCAAACGAGATCCCGAAAAGCGTAACACGCTCCGAAAGCATTTCAAACTCGACGGCAATTCCCTTTGAACCTCCTACGAGAATATTGAACACCGTTCCTCCGAAAAACCATGCGGCAGTAATTACAAGTATGAAAAACAGTTTCTTGCGTTTCTTTTTTCTTTTGTTGTCAGGTTCCGCGGCACATCCGGCTCTCATAATAAAGTAACCTATAAGCCGAAAGAGCACCCGCAACAGAAAGCTTGATTATATCGGCAGTTTCTATTTCAATCATCCCCTTAGAAGATTCATAACATTCAGCGTCTTTTATACGACACGGCAAAGGTTACACCGGCGGTCACAAGCATTCCAAGAGCATAGCCTATTCCGCAGAATAAAATACAGCTTTTAAAAGCGAATATTACCGTTATCACCGCAAATATGTACACCGCAAGCTTAATTATTATGATACCGGAAAGTCGCCCTCGTTTTACCCCTGTAATTCTCGATGTAAGCTCTCCAAGCAAAAAATACTCTATAATCCCAACGGCGATTCCGGTAATCAATCCCAAAATATTTATTATCATTTTCACCTTCGGAGGCAGTAAATCAAAAATCCGAATATACGGGTTTTATTTCGCCCACATAATTTAATTTTATATTATATCACGGATTGAAGCCTCAGTCAATAGCTTTTAATCCTAAATAAAGCAAAATCAGTGCAATGGTATTGGAAATTCCCTCCCAATGAGTTCGTTCCATGCCATGAGAGGCGTGAACCCCCGTACCGATAAGCGCTCCCGGCACATCGTTTCCGGCGGTCCACATTGCACCGACATCAGAACCATAGTAAGGGTAAATATCAACAGCATAGCTCAACCTGTTTTCTTCCGCAAGAGCGATCAGATTTGAGGTAAGCTCATAATCGTAAGGTCCCCGGCTATCCTTCGCACATATGGAAACGTCATATTCCGTACAGCATAAATCCTCTCCGATGCATCCCATATCGACTCCGAGCATCGAGGTCATTTCCCGGGGAATAAAGCCCGCCCCGTGTCCGACCTCTTCATACATGGTAATCAGCATGACGATATCGTTTTCCGGAACATAATTCCGTTCTTTCATAATACGGACCGCAGTCAGCAGGCAGGCGACGCTCGCTTTATCGTCGATAAACCGGGATTTAAGAAAACCATTATCGGTAACGACGGTTTTCGGAGCTATGCAGATATAATCTCCGTTTGAAATGCCCAGCTTTTTTACATCCTCTGCGCTTTTGACAATCTCATCAAGACGGACATACATATTCTCACAGTCACGTTTTCTTGTCGCCGAATCACTGTAAACATGAGCTGCCGGACTTTTGGAAAGAAAGGTTCCGCTGTATTTTCTGCCGTCTCTTGTGATAACCGTACAGTATTCTCCGTCAAGCGTCGGAAGACTCGGTCCTCCCACAGCCGTAAAATTGATACCGCCGTTTCCGTCAACCGATCTCACCATTGCACCGAGCGTATCACAGTGAGCGCAGACACCTATAGCATGATCATGATTTTTCCCCTTATACGTAATTATGCCGCACCCCTTTTTGGTGAGAGCAAATTCGCACCCTTCTTTTTCGGCAAGCTTTTTCACAAGCTCCATTACCTCTCTGTAATATCCGCTCGGACTCGGCGTTTCCAGAAGCTTTGATACCGTATCAAAATATAAATCACGATACCCATCACATATTTTTTTCATATTAATCTCCTTCTGACGCATAGCATTAACACCAATAGGAATGAAATTCGACTGTGTTTCCCTTGGAAACAATAATGGGTTGAGCCCCATTTTTAAGGAGAATTTGTGCGTGAAACAACGGTACAAAAAGTCCGATTTCATGTAATTTTCATGCTAATCTCCATTCCGCCTTCAAAGTGACAACGCGAACCGTAATGAAATTCCTGTATTTCCGAAAGAAACAAAAACGGGGTGACTCCCGGTTATAGGAGACTCCGGGCTTAAAACAGATATACACACAATGCAAGCTAAACAGATCTTTCCCGCAATCAGAACTCTTTTTTCTCAAGGAGCTTTTTTACTATTTCCCACATGCGTTCAAAAGAGGATAACTCAAGTCTCTCTCCCGGCGAGTGTATGTCCTTAAGCTCCGGTCCTATCGAAATAGCGTCCAGCCCCGGAACTGCACCGCAGATTATCCCACATTCAAGTCCGGCATGTATTGCGGCAATTTCAGGGGATACCTTATCACCGAGAACCTCTTTCGCCACCTCTATAAATTCTTTTGCAAGCGGCGAATTGCTCTTCATCGGCCAGCCGGAATATCTTCCGTTCACATCAAGCTCAAAACCGAGCATTTTTGCCGCACGCTTGGCGATAAGCTCAAGTGAATTCATTTTGCTGTCAAGTGAAGAACGTCCGTGATAAACAAGCAATATCCCGTTCTCTCCATTATCACGGATAACCCCGAGATTGTTCGACGTCTCTACCATTGCAAGATTCCCGGGTATTCTGCTGATGACGCCGTTCGGAACAAACAAAGTAAGATTAATAAGGCGCATCGTATCGGCTAAGGACAGCATCGAAGAATAGTTTCCTTTTGCCCTTGCAGTCTTGATTCTCATACCGGAATCACTTTCAGGCAGCCAGGAGGCAAGTGTCTTCTGGTATTCGCCGATAAAATCAATTGCCATCTCCGGCTCGGAAATAAAGATTACCGCCGAGGCCTCTCTCGGTATTGCGTTTCCACGGCTTCCGCCGGAAATTGTTATTATATGGAACGGATGCTTCTCATAAAGCTCCGAAAGGAGACGCATAAGAAGTATATTCGCATTTCCTTTTTCTTTTATGATATCCTCTCCCGAATGTCCGCCGGAAAGCCCGGTCACAATAAGAGAAAGTTTCTTTCCCGTCTGTCTGACACGGGTTACGGGAATGGAAACATTTAATGCCATACCGCCCGCACAGCCGGTCAGGAAAATCCCCTCTTCATCACTGTCAATATTTAACATGGTATGTCCGGTC
>USPP01000249.1 GCA_900556615.1 uncultured Eubacteriales bacterium | reverse complement strand
GTGTAATGCCCGGTTTGGGTTAAAAGATCTTTCAGTTCGCCGTCCGTTATTTCAAGCGGAAGCCATGTCTCGATGGGGGTTCCACCGATAGAAGTATCAATAAATCCTACCGGAATTTCTTTTCCTTCTGCCGCAAAGCGCTCGGCAACAACAAGCGCTGCCGCCGAAGCGGCTGCTGAAGCACAAGCGAAACAAGCCTTATCTTCACTTGATCCCCATTTCCCTTCCGTATTATATGCTTTTTCAAACGGAGGATTTTGGAAAGCATCCCACGGAGAAGTGAATCTATAATATCTGATTCCGAATTTTTCTGCCTCATCAAGAAATCCGCTGCAGTTTTCCATTATATTATTTCGCATTTCCATGTTTGACTGACCAGCGGCAAGCCAAAGCTCTCCGAAAAGGATATCGTCAAGTACGATCTGTTCCTCACCGCAGGAAAATTCTATGCTGTATCGATCGAATGAGGCGGGTTCGCCCTTAAGAGGCAGACTGAACCTTCCGTCGGAAAAACATACAGCGCTTGATTTTCTGATGAGTTTTCTTCCGGAATAAAGCGAACAGGTTATCACAGAACCGGGGATTCCCTCTCCTCTGAATTCTGTTACGGAATTCTGGAGAAGAAGAGCGCCGCTTGAAAAGATTGAGTTAAGTTTCATAGTTAATTTCCTTTCAGACAGGAATATTTTTCAGAAATTATATCATATTATTTCACTCATGTCAATCCTTCCGGAAAAATCTGTTTCACATCCGGGTTAAAAGTATGTCATAGCCTGCGGTGTTGCCTTAACAGTCATAGATCAATAAAAGCTCGGGGTTACTCCTGTGAATCGTATGAAACCTTTTTCCCAATCGCTTTTACATATGTGAACGATAATTTATTTTCACTAAAAAGGCTTTCGTGATTTGTTCCGTAAAAAAAGAAGCGGCTGCAAAGCATAACAGATATTTTCAATACAGATATTAAGGAAGCACTGAATCAATCGGCTGTGCAGATTGATTCAGCGATTCCTTAAAATCAGTTTTCAATTCAAAGACTAATGCAAAAATGGAAATACCTGTTTGGCCTAATGCAACCGCTCTGTTGAATTTTAACCTATAGCAGTTCCACTGCCATCTTCGCCGTGTACAGTATCTCCGAGACCAAAGCTTACCGCTATTGCTTCGTTTACGCGACTCATAAGTGACTCGTCAAGATGTCCCATTTTCTCCCTCAATCTTTTTTTGTCTATTGTCCGAACTTGTTCGAGAAGAATGACGGAGTCTCTTGCAAGACCGATTCCGCTTGCGTCTATCGACGATGTACCTCCTGCGCCTACGTCTATGTGAGTCGGAAGCTTAGCTTTTCCCATTCGGCTGGTTATAGCAGCCGCAATTACTGTTGGGCTGTATCGGTTTCCTACATCATTTTGGATTATAAGCACAGGCCGCAGTCCTCCCTGTTCGGACCCGACCACCGGACTGAGATCGGCATAAAATATATCTCCGCGTTTGCACATCATTGTAAATATCATCCTTTCCGGGAAGCGGTCGTTCCCGATATTTTACATTTCCTGTTGTTATTATTGTCTTTGATCGCGCATATCATTCGCCCGGGAAAAAATTTTGCGCGGTCAATTACGACAGAAATCAATCCGCTGAGGGTTTCTTACGCCTGCTTCGGTATACACCCTTCCGAAAAAATTTCTATCTGTTATTATTGTACGAAAAACGGAGTATTGTGTGTCGAACGCGACTATAGATAAAGACTTCGCTCTTGCAAAAATGAGAAGCATGTGTTAAAATTACAAAGCATATACTGCTAAAAAAATACATGTCGGCGTATAAAATTTTATTTGTTGACAGAAGGATTCCGTTCATGAAAAATATATGGCAATATCAGAACAATTTCTATATAGAGAATCAATCAATACCGCTTGTCCGATGTAAGGGAATAGCTTTCCCTCACGGCTTTTCAACACGTCTGGGAGGCGTCAGCACGGATAAAGGATATGAAACCCTGGATCTCGGAGCAGGAGAAGATACTGTACTGACAGAGGAAAACCGCCGGCGCTTTTCCGAATCACTCGGAATAAGCCGAAAATCTCTAATTTTTGCAAAACAGATACATTCTGTCAAAACGGAATATGTCACGGCTGATGATATTGGAAAAGATTTCGAATGCGACGCTTTTGTTACCGATAAACCGGAACTGCTGATAGCAGTGAAAACAGCCGACTGTGTTCCTATTTTATTCTGTGACCGAAAACAGGGAGTTATCGGAGCGGTTCACGCGGGCTGGAGGGGAACTGTTGCAGGAATTGCATCGATATGCGTCAAAGCTATGACGGATCACGGTGCATCTGTCCAAAATATCACGGCAGCAATCGGGCCCTGTATAAAATCGGACTGTTATGAAGTAGACAGAGCGTTTGCAGAAGCTGCAGCACGGTCGAACTGTGCAGCATTATGTTTACCGCATATCGTTCCGGATTACAGCGGTGAGAAATATCATGCTGATCTTTCCACCATGAATCGTGATATCCTCCTTTCTGCCGGTATACTTCGGGAGAATATTTATATCAGTAATTTTTGTACTTCTTGCTCCAACGATCTCTTTTTTTCTCATCGCGCCGGAAAGGGGAAACGAGGGCTCATGATGGCGGGAATTTTTATTCCGAACCAAATACGCTGAGAAATAGCGGAACACATGAAATTTTACGAATTTACCGCTGTCAGAACAAGCCGCGTAATGAATCGGACGGAACATATTATTTCCCGCCGCCCTGTTTAGTATCTGAAATTCCGCATGACCTCCGGTTAAATCGGCGGTTTGCCCATCCATGTATAATCCGGTGCCGGCAGGACTGAATATCCTTTGAGCAAACCGGCAAGTGCGACAGATCCATCAGTCGCAAATGCGGCAAAACTATCTCATCATGTTATCGTACAGCATACGCCCGTTCGGGCATTATTATATATTTAAGGGCACTTCTAAAAATTCACTGCCCCAAACCGACTCGAGCTGTTTTCCATCATTTGTTGCCAAAATTCTTGAAAGATGGATACGCTGTCTGCGGAATTTGGGCTTAGACTGACGAAAAAATCTCTTTGCCGCCTATGAACATTGCATTTTTAGAGATACCCTTAAGTAACACGACGCACATTTTGAGTTTTTGCTGTGTCGCACACTCACTATTCTGATTCAACGGTAAAAATCTCTTTCGAGCCATTGTAAAGCGACCGGGGATCGGGAAAATTCCCCTTCGCCGGAAAATTCCATACAAAAAGAGACTGTAGCATTCTGGTTTTTGCTACAGTCCTCTTTTATTCAGGAAGTTACGATGTCTGTAATGGATATTTATTAAGAACAGCATTTCCATAAAAACAGTGATTTCCTCAGTAAAAACGAAAAAAGTGCTATTACAATTTTTATAAGGAGTATTATAATAACGTCTACTAAACAACCGAAAAACGGCACAAATAAGCCAGATTTCTATGTTCTTAGTTGTTCATCGGGCTGTTGCGTTAAG
>USPP01000248.1 GCA_900556615.1 uncultured Eubacteriales bacterium | reverse complement strand
CCTAATATCTACGCATTTCACCGCTACACTAGGAATTCCGATTGCCTCTCCGACTCTCAAGAAAATCAGTTTCAAATGCAGTTCCGCAGTTAAGCCGCGGCATTTCACATCTGACTTGACTTCCCGCCTACTCACCCTTTACACCCAGTAAATCCGGATAACGCTCGCCACCTACGTATTACCGCGGCTGCTGGCACGTAGTTAGCCGTGGCTTCCTCCACAGGTACCGTCATTTGTTTCTTCCCTGTTGACTGAAGTTTACAACCCGAGGGCCTTCTTCCTTCACGCGACGTCGCTGGGTCAGGCTTTCGCCCATTGCCCAATATTCCCCACTGCTGCCTCCCGTAGGAGTCTGGACCGTGTCTCAGTTCCAATGTGGCCGTTCAACCTCTCAGTCCGGCTACCGATCGTTGACTTGGTGAGCCGTTACCTCACCAACTATCTAATCGGACGCGAGCCCATCTTTGCTCAATAAATCTTTGGCAGTATGACCATGCGGTCTTACTGCGTTATGCGGTATTAGCGTTCGTTTCCAAACGTTATCCCCCAAGCAAAGGCAGGTTGCTCACGCGTTACTCACCCGTCCGCCACTGATCCGGGACCGAAGTCCCTTCACCGTTCGACTTGAATGTGTTAGGCACGCCGCCAGCGTTCATCCTGAGCCAGGATCAAACTCTCGATAAATTTGTATCTCAAGCCTTGCGGCTTAAAATCTTGATTTGTCGAGTTTTGCTTCTTAGCTTACTCTTTTACTTTTTTGTTTAAAGGAATTGTACGAGATCATATTTACACTATTTCGTTCAAGTATTTTCCTTGACTCTTGTGCTTTGTACTTTCTCATTTGTTGTTCAATTTTCAAGGACCGCGCCGCCGCTCTCTTTTTCTTTGCTTCAGCGGCAGGATTTATATTCTACCACATCCGCTTCTGTTTGTCAAGAGGTTTTTTAAACTTTTTCAAGTTTTTTTCGAAGTCTTTCGACTCCTTTGTTTCCCCTCTCTTGAGGCGACCTGTTTATTATATCATGTCCGATTCGGTTTGTCAATACTTTTTTCAAAAGTTTTTTGAACTTTTTTTCTGTATCACCCCCTCAGGTTCTCCCTTCGGGCACTTTCCTCCTCGGCTTGTCTATTATATCACCTCTTCCTTCTTTTGTCAAGTACCTTTATGTCGTTCTTTTTTGATTATTTTTTCAACGTCTATATATTGCAACGCAAGTCTGTTTTCCTTCTACATCTCGTATCTTTCTAAAACTATTTCTTGAAATATCTTCACACTTATGCTATAATATCCTCATTCAATATTATGGAAAGGAAACCGATGTGGAAAATTCAGAGAAGCTTCGCTCCATTCTGCTGCAAACCGTTTCTGGGAACACGCTGAAAAAAATTATTCTCAGCAGACCTTTTAACAAATCCGTTCTCCGCGCAGAATGCCGAAAAATTTCTTTAAAAGGCAAACTGTATATACAGATAGAAACCTTTACCTCTGACGGAAAAGCGTTTCACCGCAACATCAGCATTTCAACTGCCGTCAATGACATCATGCAGGAATTCATTGGCTATCGGCAGATGAACATCTTAACGACAGGGGGCGAAGCGGAAGCCAAGCTTTCATCAAAGGGAAAGCTCAGCGTCGTCGGAAAGATCCGCGCAGGCGAGCCTGTTGATGCGGAAACCCACGATCGAAAGAAAAGACACATTCTTTCCGACGGCACTCCCTACGATTTTCTTATCGCTTTGAACGTCACTGACGCCGAAGGACTGGTTTTCGATAAAAAGCGTTCCAAATACCGTCAGATTGATCGCTTTCTTAATTATATTGAAGATATATACCCGAAATTGTCACAGAACGGCACTCTTCATGTACTTGATCTATGCTGTGGAAAGAGCTATCTCTCCTTCGCCGTTTATTGGTATCTGACTACGGTAAAGAAAAGAACGATTTCCATGGTCGGCGCAGACCGAAAAGCTGACGTCATTGCTTTCTGCTCCGATATTTCTCAGAAGCTCGGATATTCCGGTATCAAATTCATTTGCTGCGATATCTCCGCCTATCAGCCGGAACAGCATCCTGATCTTGTTCTATCTCTTCACGCCTGCGATATCGCCACCGATATTGTTCTGACCACAGCCGCACGGCTCCAGGCAGACGTCATTCTCTCTACCCCGTGCTGTCAGCATCAGCTTATGTCTCAGGTTAATACCGATTCTTTTCTCGGCGCAAAGCTCTCTCCCATATTGGAGCATTCTCTGCTGAAACAGAAATTCTGCGTTGCCCTTACCGACGCGCTCCGCTGCAAACGTCTGCAGGCTTTCGGCTATTCAGTAGACGTAACCGAATTAATCGATCCCGAGAATACTCCGAAAAATCTCATGATCCGCGCGATCCGTTCCCCTATGTCCGATCTTGAAAAAAGCAAGCATTTACAAGAGTTTAAAGAGCTTCAGGCGCTCTGTGGAACGGATATATACGGGGAAATATAATTATGTTAAGGCAATACCGCAAAATGCTTGTTGTGCAGTTGCACCGCCGGATTTTTCGTCAGACAACACAAATTGAGGAGGCAAAAGTAACTCCTCTGCCGCAAAAATTTGTAAAGTATGACGGAATAGAGGCAAGCATATGCGCAATAAAGGCGTGAGCCGATAATTGTGCGGTGTTGTCTTAAATATCCGCACAACTTTATTGTACAGAGAGGATTTTATATGATAATAGATTTTCACACCCATTGCTTCCCCGACGCGCTGGCACCGAAAGCGCTCGGAAAGCTCTCTGCCGCCGCCGGCAGTACCCCCTGTACCGATGGCACGGCATCGGGAAGCATAAAGAAAATGAAGGTCGCCGGCATTGATCTTTCGGTTGTCTGCAATATAGCCACCAATCCCCATCAGCAGCACAAGGTCAACAATTTCGCCGTCGCTCTCAATGACAGATGTCCGGAGTTAATCGCGCTCGGTTCTCTTTCTCCCGACAGCGAAGACATAGAAGAGGAGCTTGATTATCTTTACGATCATGATATTCACGGAATAAAAATTCATCCCGAATACGCCTCCTACTATATCGATTCTCCCGAATGGGAACGTATTTTTGCCGCCTGCGCGGACAGAAATATGTTTATCGTTACTCATGCCGGCTATGATTTCATATCTCCCGACAGAATAGCCGTAACGCCCGCGCGTTTGGCAAAAATGCTTGATAAATTCCCGTCGCTTCGGATAGTCGCCGCTCATCTCGGAGGAAACAGGCTCTGGAATGAGGTCTGCGAGACGCTTTGCGGAAGAGACAATCTGTGGCTCGACACCGCGCTCATTGCCCGCGAGGGAATATCTCCCGAAGCAGCTCGAATGATTATAGACAAACACGGACATAACCGCATTCTTTTCGGTTCCGATATGCCGTGGTCCGAGCCGAACGAGGAACTTAATTTTGTTCGTTCTCTCGGGTTTTCCGAAAAATCGCTTGAACTGATTCTCGAAAAAAATGCTGAAGAGCTTTTGCGGTAAAAAAAACCGACGC
>USPP01000247.1 GCA_900556615.1 uncultured Eubacteriales bacterium | reverse complement strand
AAATTCCCGTTATCGTAATGGAGCTTGACGACAAAAAGGCGGCACAAATTGCTCTGATTGAAAATGTACAGCGGGAAAACCTCAACCCTATGGAAGAGGCGTCGGCATACAAAACCCTTATTTCCGATCATAAAATGACGCAGGAAGAAATCGCCCGTCAAATCGGAAAAAGCCGAAGCGCTGTAGCCAATACCCTGAGACTTCTTGACCTTCCCGACGAAGTATGCGAGCTGGTTAAGCTCGGCAAGCTCTCCTCCGGACATGCAAGAACGCTGCTTGGTTTAAAGTCCCGCGAAGACATGATCACCGGAGCAAACGTAATAATCAATAAGAATTTTTCGGTAAGAGAAGCTGAGCTTATGGTTCGGAATATGAATAAAGTCGCTTTACTTCGTGAAAAATTGTTTTCCGAAGCACCGGAACCGACAACGGTCGACTACACCTCCGAGCTTGCTAAAAAAATGACCTCACGTATCGGTCATAAGGTTACCATCCTCAAAAAAGGAAAGAACCGTAAAATTGAGATTCATTTCACAGACGACGCGGAGCTTGACGATATTGTGACAAGACTCTGCGGAAATAACATTTTTGATGAATAACAGGAAACGGTTAAAAACCGTGAAAGGACAATCTATACCATGCTCGATATCAAATATATAAGAGAAAATCCGGACGAAGTTATTGCACGTCTTGCCTGCAAAGGGCGCGACGCAAAGGAAGAAATTGCTGAAATCATAGCTCTTGACGCAAAGCGCAGAGCTATGATCGCTGAAAATGAGGCTCTGAAAGCCGAACAGAATAAAACAACAAAGCTTATCCCCCAATATAAAAAAGAAGGCAAAGACACAACCGAAATCTTTGCTTCCATGAAAGAAATGTCCGCCAAGGTAAAGGAAAACGACGAAAAGCTCAAGGAAGTGGAGATGGAATTCAATTCCCTCATGTACGGACTTCCCAATCTTCCTGATCGCGATCTTAAACCCGGAGGAAAAGAAAATAACGAGCCTCTCCGTTACTTCGGTGAGCCGCATAAATTTGATTTTGAACCGAAAAATCATGTCGATCTTTGTACATCCCTCGGACTTATCGACTATAAACGCGGAACAAAGCTGGCAGGGAGCGGTTTTTGGATCTATACGGGAATCGGGGCAAGATTGGAGTGGGCGCTGCTCAATTATTTTATTGATACGCATATCAAAAACGGATATGAGTTTATGCTTGTCCCCCATATGCTGGAATACGAATGCGGCTTTACTGCCGGACAGTTCCCAAAATTCGCGGATGAAGTCTATAAAATTGCCAATCCTACTGATGACAGAACACATTATATGCTCCCGACGGCAGAAGCTGCTCTTGTTTCTCTCCACAGAAATGAGATATTGAACGAAGAGGATCTCCCCAAAAAATATATAAGCTATACTCCCTGTTTTCGACGCGAAGCAGGCAGCTACCGTTCTGACGAACGAGGAATGGTAAGAGGACATCAATTTAACAAGGTCGAAATGGTACAGTATACCCTTCCCGAAAAGTCGGACGACGCTTTTGACGAGCTTGTTTCCCACGCGGAAAATCTCGTAAAGGGGCTCGGATTTCATTTCCGCACTGTCAAGCTTGCCGCGGAGGACTGCTCTGCTTCCATGGCAAGAACCTATGATATTGAAATTCAGATTCCGTCTATGAACGGTTACAAGGAGGTCAGCTCCGTCTCTAATGCACGTGATTATCAGGCGCGCAGAGGTCAGATGCGGGTAAGAAGAAACGACGGCAGAATAGAACTGATGCATACGCTGAACGGATCCGGTCTTGCTACATCACGTATTCTTCCCGCGCTTGTTGAGCAAAACCAGAATGCCGACGGTTCTGTGAATGTACCCGACGCTCTGAAAAGGTATATCGGAATCGACGTCATCAGATAAAATTCAGAAAAATAAATTCATAATCATTATAATTCCCGAAAGGAGGACGACACTATGAATCTATCAGATTTTTTTACCGGAAGTGAAACCACTCTCGCTTCTATCATAATTCCCCTTGTAACAGGAGTCATAATAGCAGCCTGTGCTGTTCTGTTCAATAAACAGATCATCGGAAAATTTGTCAAACGGCTGTTTGATGAAAACGCTGACAGTGAACAAAACGCGAAAACGCTCGAAGAGCTTGGCTTTCAAAAAAACCGAATCCTTCGTTATTCTCTGCGGGACGGTTCCACACTGAGAAAGGTCGTCATGGCGTCCCCCGTTTCGAACGATGAGGAAGAAAAAAAGACTCCACCCCGATATTACATTCCGGAAGAACATGCATATCGTGCCGAGGTTATCTATAACCCGGACGGCTCCTCTGTTCTTACGATCTTAATTGCAATCATAATGTTTATCGCTGTTACTCTGCTACTTTTGGTGATCATACCAGATCTGATACAAATGGCGTCAAATGCGATCAACAAATTCAAAACTCTCTGAACCATCCTCTCACGAAAGGAGAAACCGCGATGGTAAATGGAATGAAATATAAACGGAAAAAGCATTACAGCACTGCTTTTGTGATAACCGTTACGCTGCTTGTTTCGGTATTTCTCGTGATCGTAACATTTCTGGGTATTTACCTGTCGGGAATAAGATATCTGAAAAAGAGCTTTAATGATGGAAGTTATATCAAATTTTTCGGAAAAGTTGACAAAGATGGCTATCCTATATCAGGAAAATTATATTATTCTGACGGTAACAGAGCAGAAATCGATATAAAAACATCTACAGTAACCTACAGTAACGGAACGGTGTACGAAGGAATGCTTGTAAATCTTCAAAAAAACGGAAACGGAAAAATTATCTATTCAAACGGAGACATTTATGTCGGAACCTTTGTAAACGATAAGCTGACCGGACATGGCGTATACACCTTTTCAAATGGCGATACCTATGAGGGAGATTTTGTAAACGGGAAAAAACACGGATACGGAAAATACACCCGCGCACAAGATAATTCAACCTATGAAGGGTATTTCAAAAACGGTGCCAAACATGGAGAAGGCACCTATACATGGGCGGATGGTTCGTCCTATTCAGGTACCTACGTAAATGATGTAAAATCAGGAATCGGAAAATTTGTTTTCGCCAACGGCGATGTGTACGAAGGAAGCTTTGTCGATGATGCGCGTACCGGAACCGGCACCTATACATGGGCAGAATCCGGCGACACATATACAGGTGAATTTCTCAACAATATGATGAACGGATGGGGCACTTATACCTGGTCAGCAGGACGTGTTTACGAAGGACTGTTCAAAAACGGTATTATTGTCAGAGTGGACAACAGTGCAGATAATGCTGAATAAAAGCATCAGATAATAAACGAGCTGTCGCAATAAAATGCGGCGGCTCTTTCCCCCTTTTTAATACTGTTAATAAATTGAATTATTTATGGTAATTTTTAACTGTAACTAATAATTTAGATTACTCTTGAAAGAGAAAGAACGTCTTTCCACTTTCTTTCTATGAAGAAAGAAAGTTCCAAAGAAAGTCACC
>USPP01000246.1 GCA_900556615.1 uncultured Eubacteriales bacterium | reverse complement strand
CCGTTCTCATCAATAAACTTCCACCGCTGATAGGCATTGGAATCAGAGTAGGCGGCAAGGAATATATTTCCGGGAGAGGTCGAGGATTTGCCCGATGAGGTACTGTTGGCGCTCGACGGGTAAGCGGTGAGGGCTAATGTCACATCGTTCCGGAGCACGAGCTTGAACTCGTTATTTCCTACTCCGATGATCAGCCATTCCTGCGTTTTCGGCGCCGTCGCTGTGTATAGGTAGGCGTTCCCGACGCTTTTTATCGAAATAAACTGTTGATGTGCTAATAATCAATTCTAAAACAGAAATGTGCTTTTTTTCACTTTAGGAAATCTTTTAGCCAGAAGGACACGATTTTCTGTGATTTTTTCGTTTATATATTCTTTAAACTCTCCACGGTCAAGAATATTAATTAACTTTTGAGTATATTTTGGGGCTTCTTCAAATGTAGGATGCTCAAAAAACCATTATATTCTTGGATAAGCAGTTTTCGTGCCGGTTCTATTTCTCCCTTGATTATTAAAACAAAAATCAAATCTCTTTTATATTTTGTTACTGGAGTGGTACTTAGTATATTAAAAAGTTTATCCAAATCAGCAAGACAACGAAAATGAATGATTCGTTCAATAGCAATGCTTAATAATCTGTCTATTTTTTCTGTTCGTTTAATATCATCATAAGTTATTAATCCATGCATAAGCATTGTATTTTTATCATATATTCGTGTATCTTCTATATAGTAATCGAAACATGATATCCCATTCCAAAGAAAGCCAACTCCCGTATTGAAAAAGCAACCTGCTCCATACCATGGTTGTATTTCCAAAATTGAGATATAGAACCCGTGATCTTCAATCCATAAATGCTTGGATCTGTTAGGTATCAGATTTGTACCTTTGACCTTTTCCGAAGTATATTGTTTAGCTTCATTTAAATTATTGAGAATGATGATTTTTCCTCTATTTAAAAAATTTTACAATCAATTTTCCCTCTATATTGTTTGAAATGCGTGAAATAATATAATATTTTGTCGATTTTAATCTTTTATCAGAGTCTAAATCATGCAGACTGTTATCAGGAAGGTGTCGCTCAGGCACTTCATTATACTACAATGGAAAAGGTATTAAAAGTGCGATTTTATTTAGGGATTACTTCTTTTGGACCATGATTGTTTGGATTATAATTTTAATCAACGCAAAAGAAAGTATAAGTACTGAAATGCCAATAAAAAATATGTTAGTCCACTTTTGTTCTAACCTATGGTCTACTGTACCCATAATTACCATAGTTTCCTCCCATGACGCAAGGAAATACCAAAGACAAAAAACAACCGTAGGATACCGTAAACAACAACGCCTGAACGATATCGCTAATAACAATTCTTTTTGGCGGTATCGGACTATCTAAAGAGTGGTCTTGTGTTTTTTGTTCAATAAAGTGTAGGACAATTAATGGCAACACAGTAAAAAGTGGAATTAAGACAAGCAGTGAGAAGATAACTGATACATTCCACCAATGCGCAAGCAGTCCTCCAATACCTGAGATAAAAATATGAGTTACTTCTACTACAAGCAAATCTAAGAAGAGAAGCTTTACTGCTTGATCCGTCATTTTTAACGTTTTGTATGAAAACACATCGACGCACTTTACTATTAAAATTATTATATAATTTGGAACAGCATATAGCCAAAGTGACAAAAACCAATGTAGAAAGTCATTCAATATTATTGTGTCTCCTTGTATCCGGAATACTTACTAAAGAATGTTGAGTCATTGTAGAGTATGCATTGATATCACTAATCACGTTACAAATAAAGTCAAATGATTTTTGGCCATCGTCATTTGTAATCATTCCAATATGTTCTGAAGAAATGTTGTCTGCGGAATACTTGAAAAGAATATTCTCGATATTTATTGCTTATGATAAAGCTTTTTCGTTGTATATTTCGGTTCGCAGGAAAGATTTATTCCAAGCTTTTTAAATACGCCTTCGTCAGACTGCGATAGGATGACCGTAGAGTGTGCCTCGCAGCCGCGAAGATCGGGAAGATGTTCCATTGCTTTTGCTGAATTTTCATCAAATCCCGCACTGATAGAGAGCGCGATAAGTACCTCGTCGGAATGAAGCCTGGGATTGTGGTTTCCGAGTATTTCGGTTTTTAGCTTTTGAATCGGTTCTATTACCGAGTGACTAATAACGTCTGTGTTCTTATCGATGCCGGAAAGAGCCTTGAGCGCATTGAGCAGAACGGCGGCGGAAGGACCAAGCAAGGAGGAGGTTTTTCCCGTTATGATGCGTCCGTCCGGAAGCTCAAGCGCTGCGGCGGGCTTGCCTTCTGTATTGGCAGATCTTTCGAGTGCGGCGGAAACAACACGTCTGTCGTCTGTCTGAACACCTGCTTGATTCATTACAAGCTCGATTTTATTGACAGCTGCCGATGAAGCTCTGCCCTTGATTACGTCACAAAGCGTCTGATAGTATCTTCTGATAATCTCGTCAAGGGATGCTTTTTTTACTGCCTCGTCGTCGACAATGCAGAATCCTGCCATATTGACTCCCATGTCAGTCGGTGACTTATAAGGACATCTGCCGTATATTTTTTCGAATATGGCGCGAAGCACCGGAAAGCTTTCGACGTCTCTGTTATAATTTACAGTGGCTTTTCCGTATGCCTCAAGATGATAGGGATCTATCATATTTACATCGTTAAGATCAGCCGTTGCCGCTTCATAAGCGAGATTAACCGGATGGGAGAGTGGAAGGTTCCAGATCGGGAAGGTTTCATATTTTGCATATCCTGCTTTTACTCCCCGAAGGTTTTCATGATAAAGCTGGGAGAGGCAGGTCGCCATCTTTCCGCTTCCGGGGCCGGGAGCAGTTATAACGACGAGCGGGCGCTCGGTTTCGATATATTCATTCTTGCCGAAGCCCTCTTCGCTGACGATGTGCCGTACATTCAGCGGATATCCCTCGATCGGATAATGCAGATATACCTTCATTCCGAGATTTTCAAGTCTTTCCTTGAAGGAAACGGCCGATCTCTGCCCGGTGAACATGCCGATCACAATGCTTCCGACATAGAGCCCCGCATTACGGAAAGCGTCTATAAGGCGCAGTACATCCTCATCGTAGGATATTCCGATATCACCGCGGATTTTTTTATTTTCAATATCGGTAGCGCTGATTACAATGACAACCTCGACTCTATCCGACATATTAAGGAGCATTTTCAGTTTGATATCCGGTGCGAAACCGGGAAGTACCCTTGACGCATGAAAATCGTCAAACAGCTTTCCTCCAAACTCAAGATAAAGCTTTCCTCCGAATTCGCTGATGCGTTTTCCGATCATTTCGGATTGCTTTTTTATATACATATCATTGTTAAAGCCGAGCGTCTGCATATTTATGACCATACCTTTCTACTGAACAGCTTTTGTGACGGTTTCAGCTTGACGAAATGACGGTGCCCAACCGTCAAAGCGCAAAAGTTCGGGCTGTTGCGTTAAGCAACAAGCCCGGCATTTTCCCGGTGGGGAAACCGTGAAAATGCCGAATCGGGTGTTTTTGACTGTATTTT
>USPP01000245.1 GCA_900556615.1 uncultured Eubacteriales bacterium | reverse complement strand
CAATGATGACGGTGAAACCGCAGTGGACGGAACAACGACCGTAGCGGGATATGAGAAGTATATAGGTCTTGCTTCCGGCTTTGATAAGACCGAAACACTTACTCCTTCCGCCGATACAGGAGACGGAGCTCTTGCAGTATTGTTTGTATCTGTAACCGTACTTGCTGCCGGCATCGCAGTGAAAAGAAAAATTCGTGTCTGAGATATTTATGATCGCCGGCTGAAACCGGCAATGACAGAAAAGGGTTGCTCGCCGTAACGTGCAGCCCTTTTACAAATTATCTGACTGTCAGCTTTGAAGCCTTACGGCGAAGCATACGGCAGTGGAAAGGACACGGTTTATTGTTTATGAAATCATTTGTTAGAACCATTACGGTAATTATAATATGTATGGCTGCGATAATGCTTGCAGCTGCTTGTCAGAATGAGGGTATAGGGGCGGAAAGCTCTGATTATATGCCGTCTTTATCGGGTACAAGTCAGGATCAGAACGGAGAGGTACTGAAATTGAACGGACAGATAAAATACTCCCCTAAGAATTATTTAATGTGGGATAACTGGTATGTGGAAATGAACGGCATGGTTCATTTGATCCATCTGAAATGGCTGAAATCCGGTGTAAATTATGACATGGAGGCAGAAAATAAGAGAGGGTTCGGACATGCTGTTTCTACGGATCTGGTTCATTGGGAGGAGAGAAGCGATATTCTTAAGGTGAGCGACTCCGACAACGAGCTTGACGTTGATTACCGCTATACGGGAAGTGCCATCGTACATAACGGAAGATGCTATATTTTCTATACCATGAGAAAATGGGGCGGACAGCGCATTGGTGTGGCATGGTCGGACGATATGGAAAATTGGACCGAATATGCCGGCAATCCGATTCTTGAGCCGGATTCCGAATATTTCATTACTTTTGATAAAAATAATCCCGGAACAAGCAATAATAAGCTTTGGGGAGATTCGATAGACTGTCGGGATTTTCTTGTGATAAAGGATCCGGATGGGGAGGGCTTCTACGGATACTTTGTAGCCTCGGCGGAAGGAGAATTTACAACGCCGACGGCAGTGGTCGGACTTGCCTATTCAACGGATTTACTCAATTGGGAACAGCTTGGCATTGTATATCGTCCGGACGGAGTAAGCATGCCGGAAATGATAGATGTTTTTGAGGTTGACGGTAAATGGTATATGACGCTTACTACCGGCAAGAATAACGGGGGAATCAATATGTTTTCCGATCCGTATGTTGTCCGTGCCCAGATATACGCAGTCTCTGATTCTCCCAAGGGACCGTTTATAGAAGATAAAGAAGATAACGTGGTGTTCGGCGGAGGTACATACGGCAGTGGCTACAGCTCACGCAGCATTATGTTTGACGGCATCCGCAGAATGCTGTATACCGACAACAACGGCGGAGATGCGGTTCTCTCCTTCCCGAAAAATGTTGGATTAAATGATAAAGGACAGCTCAGAGCGTACTATGCTTCTGATCTTATGGAGTCAATACGCACGGGCGAGCTTACAACGGAAATAACCGCGCAGCCGAGTACAAGCTTTGCATGGCCTACTCACGGCGGACATTGGCTGAAAAAGGAAGATCAAGCCTATATCTGTAATGCCGACCGCAATAGCTGGCAGGCCTGTTTCTTTGACAGCATTTCAAAAAATATGGAGCTTTGTTTTACGGTAGATGCTTCTTCCGATTGCTCCTCCTTCGGTATCGTGTTGTCAAATGCTTCGGATCTGTCAAAGCCGGAAAGTATACAGAATATTATTGTTCTTGACCGTGAAAACGACCGTGTTTATATGACCGATTATATGTGGGAATTTAAAAACGCAAGGTATTTTGACTTTGACGATAACCTTGAATATGAGATTCGCATGATATTGGCGGGAAATACGGTCGAGGTATATATCAATGATGAATTTGTTTTTAATTCCGCGATTTCTAATCTCGGCAGAAACCATACGGGTTTGTTTGTAAATGACGGAAGCATCAAAATCAACCAACTGAAATTATATAAAGTAGAAAGTGAAAATAAAAAATCATGAGTTCTGAATTGGAAATGAATCAATGGCTTGAAGGCGCAAGAGCGCTGCGGGAAAGACTTTTATCGGATCATGCTCGCCCCCAATACCATTTTGCTTGCCCTGAGGATGACGGGAATCCGGGAGATCCTAATGCAGCGTTTTATGCCGAAGGCAGATATCATCTTATGTTTCTCTATCACTGCTGTTCCGACAGCTTTCGTTACGGTCATATTTCAAGTCCCGATCTCCTTCATTGGGAAAGGCATCCTGATCCTCTGCTTCCGGATGAGCTTGACGGGGGGATTTTCAGCGGAGGAGCATTTGTTGACGAGGATGGAACAGCTTATGCTTCCTATTGGGCGCTGCGTCCGGAAAACAGCGGTCGGGAAAGCGGAATACGAATTGCGTTCAGTAAAGACCGTGAAAATAATTACGAACGGTGGGAGAAATTTGATACAGACGCGGTAACCGCAACTGAATTTGGAGTTTGTACAATAAAAGATGATAAAGGAAATCCTCTTCATCTTGCTGCTGCGGATCCGTCAAATATATGGAAAAAGGACGGCTTTTATTATATGCAGGCGGGGAATCTGCCTCTGCTTAACGCTTACGGAAGAAATCCCGATAGCGAAAAGAGATACCGCGGCGACTCTACCGATTTATTTCGCTCAGTGGATATGAAAAATTGGGAGTATGTTCATCGCTTCTATGAACGCAGAGAGGATAATCTGTGGACAGATGAAAGTGAGGACGATATGTGTCCGAGCTTTCTTCCTCTCCCGAAATCTGAAAAGGGCGGAGAAAAATCGGACAAATATCTTCAGCTTTTCATAGCTCATAATAAAGGATGCCAGTATTATATAGGTATCTATGACGAGAAGAATGACCGTTTTATTCCCGAAAAGCATGGGCGTATGTCATGGGTTGATAATCATTATTTCGCGCCGGAGGCGCTGATGGCTCCTGACGGACGTCAGATTATGTGGGCGTGGATTAAAGAGAATCGTGAGAAGGAAGCGCAGCGCTTCGGATGGTCAGGGGTATACGGCGTACCGAGAAGTCTTTGGCTCAATGAAGAAGGAGAGCTTGGCATAGCACCTATTGAAGAACTGAAAAGGCTTCGCTGCAAAGAAGCGGAGCATATCGAAGGATTCCGCTCCTCCTGTTGTGAAATAGTGCTGGAGGCAGATGTGCGCGAGGCGGAAAGAGCGGGGGTAAGCTTTTATATGTCGGATGACGGTGAAGAATATTCACGTTTCTACTATGACGTTGCAGCCGGAGAGTTGGTTTACGAAGCATATCATCCCGGAAGTGAGCTTGAAAGAAGCGTGGAGAGGGCGCCCTTCCGTCTTAAAACGGGAGAAACACTCAAGCTGGATATTTTTATCGATCATTCGGTAGTAGAAGTGTTTGCTAATAACAGACAGGCGATTGGACGCAGAGTATATCCGGTAGATAAGCATTGTGATTATATGTCGATTTATCAAAGCGGAAAAATCAAAGTGATATCCGAAAAAGTTTGGGAGATAGCTCCGGTTAATCCATATTAAAGAGAAACAAAGCTGATAGAAGGG
>USPP01000244.1 GCA_900556615.1 uncultured Eubacteriales bacterium | reverse complement strand
CCGGCGGAACCGACGCGGGACTGTTGATATTCAGCATAGAAACATTTCCCTCTTTATTGACTACCAGAAAACATACCGGCGTAACCGAAATACCGGTTCCCCCGCCTCCGCCAAAACAGGGGGACGTGCTTTTCACCGGAAGCTTTGCGTTCTGAACAGACTGCTCTTTCTTATCTCCGTTTTTCGGAACATAGTCAAGCCCGCCGGAAGCAAATCCGAGCGATATTTTAGATACCGGAATGATTACCGTTTCGTTATTTGTGGGTATCGGATCTCCGATTACCGTACTTGAATCCGCAATCGTGCGGATGCTTTCAAGAGAAGAGCTAATCATTTCACTGAGTTTATTGTCCGCCATTTTTAAACCTCCGTTCCCGCCTTCACGGGTTCTTTTTTTCTATCAGATTTATTTGTTTTTTTGTCTGTGTCACTGTTTTTTTGATCAGACCCGGATTCATCCTGTTCCTTTCCGGTCTTTTTCCCGTCATGCTTTCCGACATCGAAAATATACCCCTTAAGCGCAGTTATTCCGACAGCGATAATCTGCCATATTCTGATGCCGAAAGAAATATCAAGCATGACAATCGGCTTATTCGAAAGATAATCTACCCTTACCGAGATGTATTCCTCTCTGCCCCTTGGATATCTCATATTCAGAGTCTGATCGGCAAGCTCCTTTATATAGGATACCGCCTGAACAACCGTTCCGAAGGTTATCGCCGTCTTCGCAGGATCTTCACCCGCAACCGTAATATCGATCTGCCTTATCTCTATCCTGAGATATTTTCCGAATTTGGAAAGCGCTCTTACCAAAACATATTTTACAAGCTCAAGCACAAACTCGATATTCTCCCTGAGCGAACGACTTTCTTTCGCTGTTTCCTTTTCGGCTTCCTTCTCTTTTTCCGTTTTTTTCTGCGCTTTTGCCGCTTTCTTTTTCTGCTTGGCAATCAGCTTTTTCTCTTCGTTGATTCTCATTTTACGGAAATTTTTTATTCTAAAGCTTTTCAGCTTCATTTTTTTCTCTTTTTTGGGAAAAAGTTTGAAGTTAAAAAACAGAATTCTTAAAACCGCCGAAAGCTCGTTTTCCACCCGTATTCTAACTGTTGGTCTGATAAAAGCAATCAGAACAAAAAAAGATAGAATCGCAAGAATAATCAAAAGTATCTTCACTTTCTCACCTCCGGTAAAAAATTCCCTTCCGCCGCCGTCCTCTGTCTTTTATGCTCCAACGGCGACTGCACCGCATCAGGCAAACCGGTTTCAAGAATCCATTGCCGTTTCGGAAAGCGTACTCATATCAACAAAAGCGCCCTCGGAATCCGACATCTCCGAGTTTTGGGAAGCGTCACTGCCTACACTACTGTTTTCACTGTCAGCCTCGGTATTTTCCTGTGACGCCTCTCCCGAAACCACATCAAGCACCTCATTCTTGGGCAATTCCTCAAGAGAGGCAAGTCCGAAACACCGCAAGAAAGTATCCGTCGTACCGTAAAGATTGGGTTTCCCCGGAACATCAAGTCTCCCGGTAACCTCTATTAGCTGTTTTTCCCCCAGCGTCGTCACGGCGTAGGAACTGTCAACACCTCTTACCTGCTCTATAAACGCCTTGGTAACCGGTTGATTATAGGCAATTATCGCAAGAACCTCCAGCGCGGAATTGGAAAGCGCTCCGCCGCTTCTCATTCCGAGCACTGCCTTTACCTGTTTTTCATAATTCTCATTCGTGCAAAGCTGGCAGGAATCGGAAAACATAACCAGCCTGATCCCTCTGTTTTTATATTCAAAAGCCTTAGAGGAAAGCAATTCCGTAAGTTCATCGTGAGAGATGCCGAGCACCTCCTCCATACGCTCATATTTTACCGGAAATCCGGCTGCAAAGAGCACGGCTTCGATAACCGGTATCAGTTCCTCGTTTTTCATACTGCAAGTCCCTCTCTTAAGTGTCTGAGATTGATCGTCAAAACAACATCTTCTTCCTGATTTTCCATTGTAACGCGCTGAACCTTGAGAAGCTCAAGCGTTGCCGAGAAAATCGCAATCAACTCTGAGCGGGAATGCGCCGTAAGCAAAATATCCTCAAAATTCATGCTGATGTTTTTTCGCAAAAGCCGCATCACCGTGAAAATTTTCGCTGAAACCGGCACAATTTTAGCAGAGAGAAGTCTCTGTATCGCAAGCTCGGATTCCCTTGCCAGATCCGGCAACCGGCTGTTTTTATTTAAAACCCGCTGAAGCGCCTTTTCAAGAAGTTCAATATCGATATGCTCCGGCAAATCCGAACGCGTATCAATGACCTCTGGTTCCTTTGCTATTCGTCCTGCATAGACACTGTATTGATCCGAAAGAAAGGAAGCCGCCTCCTTGGCCCTTTTATATTCGATCAGAGCGCGGGCAAGCTTTGCCCTCGGATCCTCCTCCTCTTCCGATACAGATTCCGGTTTGGGAAGCAGCATACGGCTTTTGATCAGCATCAGATCCGCCGCCATAACGATAAATTCACCTGCGACCTCCATATCCATAAGCCGCATCTTTTCGATATAATCCATATACTGATCGAGTATCAGCGCGATCGGAATATCGTATATATCCACCTTATTCTTTGCAATAAGCGAAAGAAGAAGATCAAGCGGTCCCTCAAAGACCTCAAGCTTAAAGCTAAGCTCACTCATAGAAACGGAACCAATCCTATTATAAAGTCAAAAGCAGAAAGAAACGCTCCCGACACCGCCGAAAGCACAGGACTTAAAACCCCGGTAAAAAGCAGCGCCAGCATAATCACCATCATTACTCTTTCATATTTCATCACCGAGAAATACCACTTATCGGGAAGAATAAAGTAGAATATTCTTGAGCCGTCAAACGGAGGCACCGGTATCAGATTGAAAACGGCGAGGTAAGCATTCATCGTTGAAAACATAATAAAGAATATAGCAAGAATATCAAAAAAGGAAAAGGAAGCATTCGAATAATAATAAATACTGCCGCCTTTAAGCAGAATATTTAAAGCCGTTACAGCATTTAATATCCGATAGCAAAGAATACCGATAAAGGACAGAAGCAGATTCGACACCGGTCCGGCAAGACCGGTAAGCGCCATTCCCTTCTTGGGATTTTTAAAATTTCTCGGATTGACCGGCACAGGCTTCGCCCATCCGATTCCGAAAAACAGCATGGAAAAAGCACCGATAGGATCAAGATGCCGCAAAGGATTCATCGTAAGACGTCCGTTCCAGCGAGCCGTTTTGTCTCCCAGCCGGTCCGCCATCCATCCGTGAGCAAACTCATGGAAGGAAAGCGATATCAAAACAATCGGAATCGATACCAAAAGAGTAATCAGATCCCACTTGGTAAAATTTCCTCTCAGAATATCAAAAATCATCTGCATTTCTCCGAAATCTGCGATTAACGCTCGATAAACTCATAAATTTTTTCCCAGACGTCATCCCGTCCGGCTTTGGTCAATGACGAGAACGGTATCACCGGCGCTCCGAGCTTATCAAGCTCGGAAAGAGCAAGGTTAAAGTCGGTTTTGTTCAATTTATCCGCCTTTGTGGCAACAATAATAAACGGAAATCCTGATGCGTCAAGCCAGTCGAGCATCATAAAATCATCTTCCGTCGGTCCC
>USPP01000243.1 GCA_900556615.1 uncultured Eubacteriales bacterium | reverse complement strand
GCCGCTTACCGAAGCGCACCGCAGTTCGAAAACAGCCTTTATAAAATCAACGTTACGGTCGGTCTCCGAAAGCATATACAGTGTGTTAAGGGTAAGAGAAAGCATTCGACTCTCATCATTATTCTCAACGCATACTTCTCCGGCTACGTCGGCAATATAGACAGCGGCAGCATTTCTTTCAAGCGAGCTTCTCAAGCCGAAAAACTGTTCTATTAACGAAGCTTCGGACAAAGTATAATATCCGCCCCGTTCCTTTACGGTAAATTCACTGTAACAAAGAAGCTGAGAACAAGCCATATCCTTATTTCGAATACTTTTCGCCCCTTTGGCGCAAACGGTTATTTTTCCCTTCTCCGCCGTTAAAAGCGTAAGGAGCTTATCATTCTCGGCATAGTCGCATTCCCTGATAACGAGAGCCGGAAAAGTAAGCATCGTCATATTAATCTCCATTCTGCCGCTTTAGCGGCTGCACAAATAGTATATTAAATTCACTTAAAAATGGGACCTAACCCATTTTTAAGTGAATTTTTGCGTGAAACAGATATTATCATCAGCTAAACGTATCTTTCACGCTATACTACCTCGCGATACCGCAATCAAAGTCGGTCCTTATTGAAGCCGAAATTATTGAGATTCACTGCGTCGTCTCTCCAGTTTTCCTTTACCTTTACCCAAAGATTGAGATACACTTTAATTCCGAAAAAGGCTTCCATATCCTCTCTCGCATATGTCCCGATTTTTTTGAGCTGTTCTCCGTGCTTTCCGATTATAATTCGCTTGTGCGCTTCTCTTTCACAGAAAATTTCGGCACGGATAGAGAGAAGCTTGTCCGTCTCGCTGAAATCCTCTATCACAACGGCAGTGCCGTGCGGTATTTCATCATCCAGTGTACGAAGAAGCTTTTCCCGTATGATTTCAGCGGCAATCTGTCTTTCGGGCTGGTCGGTAATATCGTCTTCCGCAAAGAACCAGTTTCCTTCCTTGAGGAACTGTGCCGCTTCCTCCACAACTTCGTTCACGCCCTTATTGTTTACCGCGGAAACCGGAACAACCGCCGTAAAATCGTAAAGATCCCTGTACTCCAGAATGGTCCTTCCGACCGCTTCTCCGTTCACCTTATCCGTCTTGTTTATTACAAGAATGGCAGGAAGCTTTCTATTGGAAATTCTCTGAATAATATTTAAATCCGTTGCTCCCGGTTTAACGCCAGCCTCAACCACGACAAGACAGGCGTCAACCTCTCCGATCGTATTCGATATCGTTTTTACCATATAGTCGCCGAGCTTATTCTTTGCCCTGATAAGTCCCGGCGTGTCAAGAAATACAAACTGTTCCTCCCCCTTGGTAAGCACTCCGGTTATCCTTGTACGTGTTGTCTGCGGTTTATTGGAAACTATGGCGATTTTTTCACCGAGTATGGAATTCAGAAGCGTAGATTTTCCTACGTTCGGTCTTCCGAGTATTGCTATAAATCCTGTTTTCATTTTTACATCCTTTATTTATTGTGTCCGGTCATTTTTCTATTCCTGCGGCAGTCAGTATCGCATCCTGTCTTTGAAACATTTCTCGTTCATCCTCCGGAGAAGTCTCATGATCATATCCGAGCAGATGAAGCATGGAATGAACGGTCAAAAAGGCAATCTCTCGCTCAAAGGAGTGACCATATTCCTCCGCCTGCGACGCCGCTTTTTCAAGAGAAAGCACAATATCGCCGAGAAGCACCGCCTCACCGTCGGTATCAAATTCTCCATTCTCCCAAAGCGGAAAGGAAAGCACATCAGTCGGTCGGTCAACATTTCTGTAGGCAAGGTTAAGCTCGTGGATTTTCTTGTTATCGGTAAAAATCACAGAAACCTCCGCCTTCTGTCCGAAATTCTCAAATTCAAGCGCTGCGCTGACCGCCTTTTTAATAAGCGCGCGTATCGCGGGCGTTATCCTGACAAGCTTCTGATCATTTCTTATTAAAACGGTAGCTTTTGACTTCATTGCTTTTCTCGATTCTTTCCTTGTCGTATTTTTCATAAGCGGTAATTATTTTCTGCACCAATCTGTGTCTGACAACATCGCGTCCCGTAAAATGATGAATTGCGATATCATCGATGCCTTCAAGCACTTTGATTGCTTCAACGAGACCACTTCTTGCGCCGCGCGGAAGATCGGTCTGCGTAATATCTCCCGTAACCACAGCCTTTGAACCGGTACCGAGACGTGTGAGAAACATCTTCATTTGCTCCGGCGTTGTATTCTGCGCCTCATCAAGTATGATAAAGGAGTCGTCAAGAGTACGTCCTCTCATATAAGCAAGAGGGGCTATCTCAATGATTCCTCTCTCAATATTTTTCTGATACGTTTCGTTTCCGAGCATTTCAAAAAGCGCGTCATAAAGCGGTCTTAAATACGGATCTACCTTACTCTGCAGATCGCCGGGTAAAAAGCCGAGCTTTTCGCCCGCCTCAACTGCGGGACGGGTAAGAATAATCCGGCTTACCTGCTTGGCACGAAGCGCTTTTACAGCCATGGCAACGGCAAGAAAGGTTTTTCCCGTTCCGGCAGGTCCTACTCCCATGACAACCGTATTATCCTTTATCAGTCCCACATACCTTTTCTGCCCTACGGTTTTTGCCTTTATCGGCTTTCCCCGATTTGTAATACAGATGCAATCGCCGTCGATCCCCTCAAGCTCAGAGCTTTTTCCGTCTCTCACCATTCCGATGACATAATCAACATCACTTTCGGAAAGTCTCCCGTTAAGAGCGGCAATGCGTTTAAGATAGGCAAGCGCTTCCGACATTATCGGAATCGGTCCCGCTGACAGAAACGGCATTCCCTCCCGAAGAATCACTGTCCTTTGTTGAAATGTCTACTCCGAAAGCTTCTTCTATAAGCCTGACATTCGCGTCGTACCCTCCGAACAGAATCGCCGTCTGCTCTATACTGTCGGTATTTATCATTTTCTCAGCCATCAGATCATATTATCCCTTTCACAGATATCAGCTTACTCCGATCGGAACCTCCTCCGCAATATTTTCTACACAGACAAGATTCCATACAAGAACAAGTTCATCTCCGTCTTCACCTGAGTAAAGCTCATAGGTCTCGTTCCTTGACAAAATCTCGGCGTCGCCAAGCTCCGCCGTAAACAGCTCCGCCATCTCGATTTTCGCCTCTGCAAGTGCCTCCTCGGGAGTAAGCGTTACTTCGGATTCGGTATATTCCTCATAATATCCGGTAACAACACTGACAGGGAGCGCAATCCCTCCGGTGATTTTACCTCCTTCAAACAGAATAAGCCTTCGTTTATCCTCTATTATATCACAATCGTCCGGTAAAATGCTACTGTTTTCTTTAAGTTTTATGTTTTTTCCGAAGAAATTTAAATATTTATAGAGATTTTTTGTTCCGGAAAATATCTTTTTGACGCTTTTCAGCGGCACCGTTACTTCAAGAGAACGTTCCGTCTGCGCATATATCCTTCCCCGGGACCGTACAAGTACAAAGCGCCCGTCATCGTCCCTTCCGATCTCCACTACTCCGCTGACAAGAAGCTGTCCTTTTTTCACATTCTCTCCGGCTTTCACTGCCGTTTTTCCGCTTGCCGTTTCAGTGCGTACAATGATAAGGTAAAGGGTATTATCTTTTACAGTC
>USPP01000242.1 GCA_900556615.1 uncultured Eubacteriales bacterium | reverse complement strand
AGACCTGCTTTCTCAGGCAGAGCACGATAAAAACGCAGCGGCAGTGCTTGTAACTGATTCCGAAAAGCTTGCTTTGGCTGTTTCTGCCGAGATTGAAAGACAGCTTCCGCTTCTTCCGCGATATGAAATAGCAAGAGCTTCGATAGATAATAGGGGACTGATTCTTGTTTGCGATAATCTTGATAACGCAGTAAAAATCGCAAATGAAGTTGCCCCTGAGCATCTGGAGCTATGTCTTGATGAACCTTTTGAATGGCTCGGAAAGATCAGAAATGCCGGCTCCGTATTTCTCGGAAGATATTGCCCGGAGGCGCTCGGAGATTATTTCGCAGGACCAAATCACACGCTTCCGACAAGCGGTACGGCGAGATTTTCAAGTCCTCTGTCGGTTGATGATTTTGTAAAAAAATCACAGTATATATATTATTCAAAGGAAGCCCTTAAGAAGGTTTACAAAAAAGTTGCATTTTTTGCGGAACAAGAGGGACTTACCGCTCATGCAAGAAGCGCTGAATCAAGATTTCCGAAGTAAGAACGGAGTTGATATTTACGAGCAGATTTTTAGCGGACAAATATGCTTTGCTTGAAGCATATGTTCCCGGAGAACAACCAAAGAACAGAAAATATATCAAGCTGAATACGAACGAATCTCCATATCCTCCCTCTCCCGAAGTAATTGCGTCGGTAACCTCCTCGGAAATGCGCGATTTAAGGCTGTATTCGGATCCGGAATGTTCAGTACTCAAAAGAAAGCTTGCGGAACGGTACGGTGTATCGGACGGTAACGTTTTTCTTTCCAACGGTTCCGACGATATTCTGAATTTTGCTTTTATGGCATTCGGTGGGAAGGGGGCGGCATTTCCTGATATTACCTACGGATTTTACCGAGTTTTTGCAGAGCTTCACGGCGTCAAGACAAAAATAATACCCTTAAGTGATGACTTTTCTATAAATTACGAAGATTATCTTTCTCTCGGAAAACTCATAGTTATTGCCAATCCCAATGCCCCTACGGGGAGAATCCTTCCGGTTTCGGAGATAGAGAATATTGTCAAATCTAATCCCGATAATGCGGTGGTTATTGATGAAGCGTATATCGATTTCGGAGGGGAAAGCGCACTGCCTCTTATCCGAAAATATGATAATGTGCTGATTGTCAGGACTTTTTCCAAATCGCGCTCAATGGCGGGCGCAAGATTGGGCTTTGCGCTTGCGGGGAAGGAACTGATTTCAGATCTTGAAAAGATAAAATATTCGACGAATCCCTATAATATTAATCGTCTTACACAGATCGCAGGTGCTGCGGCAATCGATTCTGATCCTTATTTTATTGAAAACTGTGCGAGAATTTCCGAAACAAGAGATAAAACCGCGTCAGCGCTTATCGAGCTTGGATTTACGGTAATTCCCTCCCAAGCGAATTTCGTTTTTGCAAGCTCTGATAGAATAAGCGGGAAAGAACTTTACCTGAAGCTTAAAGATATGGGCATTCTGATACGCCATTTCGAGACGGACAGAATCAGGGAGTTTAACCGGATCACAATCGGTTCGGCTGAGGAAATGAAAATCTTCATTGAGGCTATACAAAAAATACTTTCAGAAGTTAAGGGGTAACTGTGATATGAGAGCTTCACGTGTAACCAGAAACACTTCCGAAACCAAGATACAGCTTGAACTCTGTCTTGACGGAAGCGGAAAAAGCGAAATTAAGAGCGGATGCGGATTTCTTGATCATATGCTGACAGCTTTTGCCCGTCACGGAAGGTTTGATATAATCCTTTCATGTGACGGTGACCTTGAGGTTGATTATCATCATACAGCCGAGGATATCGGTATTTGTCTCGGAAAAGCTTTTTCCGAGGCGCTTGGAGATATGAAGGGAATCGTCAGATACGGAAACATGATTTTGCCGATGGATGAGGCGCTTGTGCTTGCTGCGGTCGATATTTCCGGCAGATCCTGTCTTTCTTTTGACTGCAATTTTGCCACCGAAAAAATTGGAAAATTTGATACCGAGTTGGTAAAGGAATTTTGGCTTGCGTTTATCCGAACGGCAGGAATTACGCTTCACATAAGAAAAATCGCAGGAGAAAATTCGCATCATATTGCAGAGGCTGTCTTTAAAGCAGCCGCAAGAGCGATTTCCTCCGCTGTAAGAAAGGATGAGCGATTTCCCGATGAAATTCCTTCTACAAAAGGAGTACTTTTATGACGGCGATTGTTGATTACGGCGTCGGAAATTTGTTTTCTCTTGAAGCGTCGTTTCGAAAAATCGGCGTCCAAACGGTTGTAACGGGAGAACCGAGTGAGCTTGCGGCTGCCGAAAAAATTGTGCTTCCCGGTGTCGGTGCTTTCGGGGACGCTGCGGATAAATTAAGAGCGAGCGGTCTTGACAAAGCTGTGATTTCCGAAGCGAGAAGGGGAAAACCGCTTCTCGGTATTTGTCTCGGAATGCAGCTACTGTTTGAAGAAGGCTTGGAATTCGGTACGCACAGAGGGCTCGGTTTGCTCAGGGGAAGCGTTGTTCCCATGCGCGGCGTGATTCCTAATAACCTTAAAATACCGGAGATCGGCTGGAACAATTTGATTATCAAACGGGAGAGCCCGCTCTTTAAATATATTAAAAACCGGGATTTCGTTTATTTCGTTCATTCCTTTTATGCCGACCGGTGTGAAGACAGTCTTATCGCCGTTACGGAATACGGAGCGGAGCTTACGTTGGCAAAGAAAATATATTCGGATGTCAGTTCCATCCCGAAAAGAGCGGAGACACGGGACTTGCCATACTTCGCGGTTTTTCGGAACTTTAAGATAAGAGGTTTTCGTATATGTATATTTTTCCCGCAATAGATATTTTCGCCGGTAAAGCGGTCAGACTTTATAAGGGAGATTATAATCAGATGACGGTGTACTCCGAAAATCCTGCGGAAATTGCGGCGGATTTTCAGGCGTGTGGAGCGACGCATTTACATCTCGTCGATTTGGAAGGGGCGAAGTGCGGAGAGATAAAAAATCTTGATACCGTAAAACGCATTATTGCTTCATCAAGACTGTTTACTGAAATAGGCGGCGGTATCCGTACGGAGAGAACGGTATATGAGTATCTCTCAAATGGGATTGACCGCGTCATACTCGGTACTGCGGCAGTAGAAAACCGTGATTTTCTTGCCGATATGGTAAAAAAATACGGTGACAAAATTGCAGTCGGGGCGGATATCCTTGACGGTTATGCTGCTGTTAAGGGCTGGACAGAGAGATCGGTGCTCTCCTGTGACGATTTATTTTCTTTGATTACTTCGCTTGGAGTAAAAACGGTAATATGTACCGATATATCAAAGGACGGTGTTATGAAGGGAACGAATAAATCGCTTTATGCCATGCTTTTGGAGAAATACCGTGCGGATATTATCGCTTCGGGTGGAGTTTCTGCGCTTGAGGATGTTTCGGCACTTGCCGATATGGGATTATATGGCGCGATTATCGGAAAGGCATATTATACCGGAGCGATAAATTTAAGAGAAGCTGTGAGGATTGCCGAAAATGATAACTAAACGTATCATACCGTGTCTTGATGTAAAGGACGCCAGGGTGGTGAAGGGTGTCAATTTCGGAGGGCTTCATGATGTTTCCTCACCCGTTGTTCTTGCCGAGTATTA
>USPP01000241.1 GCA_900556615.1 uncultured Eubacteriales bacterium | reverse complement strand
GGCTTTTCGATTGAGGACAGTTATACCCTTGAACAGCTTGAAGCCATGACTGCCGAGGAAAGAGATAGGATACTGATTAGTACAGAAGAGCTTTTTTCGGATTTACCGATCATCAGGCTTCCGAAGTTTTTTGCAGGACTTGCATTGGCAGGAAATGAGATATATTTAAAAAAAATCGGCGTTGATCTTCAAAACGGACAGCGCGTTCGTCTTTATGACGATTCCTTTTTCTCTCTCGGAGAGGTGATGAGCTTTCCGGACGGTCTTGCCGTAAAGCCCGTGAAAAAATTCAGATTATAATTTAATGTCTGCTGAATAATTCACATGGCGAATTATTGGTGCGGCAAAGCCACACCACCCCATATAAAAACATTAAGGCAACACCGCCGAGTTCACGGTTTGTGCCTTGACGGCATATCGGCTTGTCCATTATCTCGTCACACTTCAAAACTTTTGTCGGTAAAGAACCGCTTCTGCCTCCGCATTGGTATCGTTTGACGAAAAATATGACTGTGTAGCTTGTACCGTAGAACCCGGAGGTATTGTCTTAAAACAAAATGTCCCCGTCTTTTAGACGGCGGAGCATGGCGTTATTCGCGAAAGGGTTTATTGTTAATAGTCGCATGATAATGCGGCAATCTGCTTTGGAAACAAAAGTAATATCTGTGCCGAAAAAAGACAGAATCGAAAAAGAATTCTGTGGAACCTCTCCTCTTATTTTGTAAGGAAAACGGTATTAATGGAGGAGAGGATGAACGAGGCTGTTGTACTAACGTGAAAAGCCCTATGAGGTCGGGCTTTGCGGAGGAAATCCGAAATTCTGACACTGAAAAAAGCACAAAAAATAGAGACGGCTAAAAACGTTTGATTTTCCGTTTTTTAGCGTTCTGACTGAAAAAATGAGGGGCAGTTCCTGAAGAAAACCGCAGTAGCCCCGCATAGAATGAACAAATTGTTCGTTCTATGCTAACCGCGAACAACATTCACAGTTATTCAGCAGATATTATATAAAAATATTGCCGGGATTTTAAATCCCGGCAATATTTCTGCCTATTGTCCATATAACCATTACGAACAAAAATACGATATTAAGCCATTCCGGCTTCGGATAAAATTCCTTTTTCCCGTTTTTTATATATTCCTTTGCGAAACAACAGGATACATAGGCAATATAAAGAAGAATCGGAATGGCAAATAGATTATATTTTATTGAAGAATAAAAATCAAACTCCAGCAGAGACAGCGTCGCCCGTGAGAACCCGCATCCGGGACAGCTTAAGCCGGTAAAGCGTTTTATTGGGCATATTGAAATATTAAGATATTCGGTGATCAGGAGTAAGATGGTAAACAGCAATACTGCTGTCGAAAAGAAAAAAACTATTTTTAGGATTCTTTTTTTCATAATGAAACCGGAATAGCCTTTCCGATGCAGCGGAGCGCTGTCCCAAGCCCCGTTTAAGGAATTTCATAATAAATTCCTTAATTTCCCTCAAATTTTTTCAGAGAAAAAACGCGTTTTCCCCGGAAATGTTCTCTACCGAAAACGCCGTTTTCGGATTATTTCTATTTATTCCATTCTTAATAAGAAACAAGAATGGAACAGGGTGAGGATAATATCCTGAGAAAAAGCTGACGTTTATCATGCAATTTGTCTTTTTAAAATGTAAAAAAGCAGTTTGACGGCTTGATGACAATGCTTTTCAGAAGGATTTGTTTATTTCGTTCTGAACAATTCCGATCAACACAATCGGAATGAATACTCCGAGAAGAATATAGACTATTTTATTATCGGAAGCAATTCCACGATCGCCGTTCATTTTATCGATGCACTCTGCCGCATCATAACCGAAAAGAGCAAAACCGACGGAGCCAACGAAAATAGAGAGCAGCAGAGAAACGATCGGCTGTATTTTACTGACTCCGCTTGCGCGTTGAAGCTCATTCGCTGTCGTATAAAGCCAATACCAGCCGTATATTCCGCAGGTGATAATGGAAAGAATAATAACAGTTGCAACACTTCTTTTTGTCATGATGATATACCTCGCAATTTATATTAATTGGATTTATTATATCATACCCTTTATATTATGTCAATAAAAATTCACATAATAATACAAAATTCCCCGTTTTCCGCAAGGGGAAACGGGGAATAGATAGCAGAAATTATTTGAGAGGTTCAAAGTCGTCCGCGCCATGCTTGCACAACGGACAGATAAAGTCGGCGGGAAGAGCTTCGCCCTCATAGATATATCCGCAAATTTTGCAGACAAAGCCTTTTTTCTGCTCGTCAGCAGGCTGTGGTTTCGGCTTGAGGTGCTTGAAATAATAATCATAGGTAGCAGATGGTTTGTCGGAAGTTCCGAACGCTTCGGTTACCTCCGCAACAAAGAGTGTATGCGTTCCGCAGTCAACCGTTTTTATTACCTTCCCGGAAATAACGGCATTGGTGCAGCCGTCAACGTATTTAATACCGTTTAAGGAGGCGGGGCATTCAAAATCGGAGAATTTATCGGTATCTCTGCCGCTTGCGAAGCCAAAGCGCTTGAATATATCAAAGGAAGCGTCTTCGGACAGCACCGATATATTGAAGAGTCCGGTTTTCATAATCATATCATGAGTGTAATTACTCTTATTGACGGTAACCGATAACCGTTTCGGAGAGTCAGTCAGGAGCTGAGCAGTATTGATGATACAGCCGTTCTCTTTCTCTCCGTCCTTGGCGGTGAGAATATAAAGACCGTAGGAAAGGCGGAACAGCGCGGCGTTTTCGATGCTTCCTTCGGCGGAAGGACCAAAATTCCTTTTTGGGAAAGTTTCGGCTATTGCCTCGGCAAGCAATTCAAGATTTTCGGCAGATTCGTTGTTCAGGGCGGATTTTATCGTAACCGTTTCGCCTGCAAAGGTGATATTGCGGCACTCCGAGAGGATTTCTTTCATAAGCTTTCCGCTTGTCGGCGCCCATGAGCCGTTTTCAATAAAGGCAACGGTTCTGTTCTGAATGTTATGAGCGGCAAGATCGCGGAGAAGCTCGTCCATTGTTACGAAGATACCGGCGTTGTAAGTTGTGGAGGCGAATACAAGATGGCTGAATCGGAAAGCTGCGGCGATAATTTCCGAAGCAGGCGTAACAGAAACATCGAACATAACGGTCTTGATTCCCTTTTCGCGCAGTTTTACCGAGAGAACGGAAGCGGCATTTTCGGTATTTCCGTATACCGAGGCATAGGCAATAACGACTCCCGTTTCTTCCGGCTGATAGGAGCTCCAGAGGCGGTATTTTTCAATGTAATCTCCGATGTTGCTTCTCCATACAAAGCCGTGAAGAGGACAGATCATTTTTATATCAAGTCCGGCAGCTTTTTTGAGGAGCGTCTGTACCTGGGGACCGTATTTTCCGACAATATTGCAATAGTAGCGTCTTGCTTCGGCAAGATAATCGCCGAAGAAATCCACTTCGTCAGCGAACATGGCGCCGTTTAAAGCGCCGAAGGTGCCGAAAGCATCGGCGGAAAAGAGAATTCCGTCGGTAAGATCGAAGGTTACCATAACCTCCGGCCAGTGTACCATAGGCGCCATTACAAAGGTCAGCTCATGCCTGCCCGTGTTAAGCTTGCTTCCTTCTTTTACAATATAGGCGTCAAATTCACACCCGAAGAATTGTT
>USPP01000240.1 GCA_900556615.1 uncultured Eubacteriales bacterium | reverse complement strand
GCCGTCGCTGAACACAGAAAGTGCCGTTTCGCGTTGTGTGTCCTTGTACCACACGGTCGTATCGAATATCGTCTCATCGTTAAGTTTATCGACACAGAGAGACAGTATATCGAACAACGCCTCGTCAGTAGACGCCGAAAAGAACGGGATCCCTGCGTCATCTGTATCAATTGTTTTAAGACCGGCTCCAATCCAAATAGAAGGGTAGGTCATATCACCCTCTCCACAAATGCCGGCTCTATCCCCCACGCGAATTAAGCCATCGTTATCCATGTCCAATCTTGCCGCAGACGCCATTTCAAATAGCTTTTCAACCGTCCATGTGCCGTCAGAAACCAATTCATACGGATTGTCAAGCTTAAGATCATTCATCATGCTCTTATTGAATACCACACCCATTGCCGAACTGTATGTCTGAACACAGGCATAAGAATAGTTAAAGAAACTATACCCTGCTACGGCCTGCGCTTCATTGAACGCCGAAGCATACCATGGGCGGTCCGGGCGGCAGTACGGTAAATCGGCAAAATCGGCAAGATAGCCCTGGATTCCGAGGTTAAAGCCCTCACGGTGAATAAGCAGATTAAGATCATACTCGTCGTCCTGCGAATCCACATAGGTTCGCATCTCCGTCGAGCAGTCGGTCCATGAACCGACGTAATTTTCTTTCACATCGAAGCCGAAACGGTTCTTGACTTTTTCAATTGCCGCATACTGTGCGTATGATGCCTTGTTTGCCGAAGCAGAATCGATATCAAGCGTTATGTACTTTGAGTCCTGAATGGTAAGCGATCTTATCGCATACCCGTCGTAATTCTTGTCAGGTAGATATTCTGCCTGATATTGATCTCCATCGTTGCTACCCGTACTAACCTTCCCATCGGTCGTTTCGGACGAATTGTTCGGCTTCCTGCAGGATGCAAAGGCAGATACTGCCATAAGCACTGCAAGTAATGCAGATACAGATGTTATTCTTTTCATTCTTTCCTCCCATGAACTTTTATTTATTCACTATTTCCGTCATTTAAAATTAAATATTGCTTTTTTGTTGACAATATGATATAATAAATGCGAAATATGCGACTACAATGAGTATATCATATACAAATAATATTGTAAATTATCTCTAATGACCTAATTTCAAAATCATGTCTGTTTGGCAAATGTAATACCGTACCGTCCGAACAATAACGGGGGAAATCATGTTCTATATCAAGCTTCAATTTGATTATAACGATGCACCGGTTGATATTTATCTTCAGAATGGCTTTTTCTCTGCCGAAGTACCTTCCGTAAACTTTCACCGCCATGTCTACGCCGAATGTCACTACATTATTTGCGGAAAATATGAGTTCAACATCAACGGAAACCTCTTTATTGCCGATGAAAATACGGCAATACTAATCGAACCTGGTATTTTTCATTCCTTCAACAAGCTTCATTCGAATGGTAAGAGAATCGTTTTCCAAATCAACTGCCCCTTTCTTTCAAAAGCCGCCTCTGAAGCAGGATTTTCCATCAAGAAAAAGGAGTTCGAGCTTACCGAAAGGTTGGAGCGCGAAATATGTATGTTCCTCCAAAATCGCAGATGTAGTATGCTGAGGGAATATTTGAGACTGTTTTTCTTTGATGTAATAATCGGAGAAAACAATATTAATCCGGATTTACAGTTCGACCGAAAGCTTCAAATCTACGAAATAATCAGCAGCTATTATAACACGAATCTGACGCTTAACGATATAGCTGACAATCTGCATCTGTCGCCACGTCAAACCAGCCGAATCCTGCAAACCTATTTTGGTATGAATTTCAACGATATGCTCACCGAAACCCGCTTGGAAAACGCCAAATTTCAAATTGAACATACGAGCAAGCCTCTCACAGATATCGCGTTTGACGTTGGATTTCAGTCATATAACGGATTTTGGAAAGCATTCCGCAAAAAGTATGGTATATCACCGAATCAATCCAAGCAAACATAATACACACCGATCGGATCGATTCACTATGCTTTATTCACCTTAACGCAGAAGGCATAATACCCGACATAAAGCAATTCTGTTTTCGAGCGGCAAGAATAAAAACCCCTAAACAAAATGTACTCTCCGAAATTCAAAATACAAGTTACATCAGGTATGCGAGAACGTGCCTCAGGTATCGTGAAATCATTCACAAGCATGGAAAAATACCGGTCAGAAGCTAAAAAAGCTTACCACTCAAATGTAAGCCATCAAAAACCTTGTGCAGCAATAAAATCAACGGCTGCAATATTACGATTATAAAAGCGAATAAAGAGCGAAATATTTTCATCTTTAACTTATGTCATCATTGCGAACGGGCTGTTGCGTTACCGAATCGGGTGTTTTTGACTGTATTTTCTTTGGATTATTATGAATTTAAATGGTCAAAATTGCGGATTTCATTCGCAAAAACCAACTTCGAGGGGCAGTCGCACTAACGTGCGACTGCCCCTCCCGATTATCCTCTGTTTTGTCTATACTTTTTTGAAAATTACTTGAAAATATGATTTGATTTTCAAAGTCAAATCACGACATTTTTTACCGACTTGCTTTAAGCGCGCACAGCTTATGTAATGCCTGCTGAACAACCGAAAAACGCCATATGCAAAAATCAAGGTCATTGAAAGAATGACCTTGATTTTTTTATTGCTTTTGTTATACGGTTCTATCTCGAAAATGCAATTTGAGACAGCCCCATCTTATCCGAATTATAATTTTTTCCGGGAAAATCGGTTTGGCTCTATTGCCTGCATCATGATCGAACCTGACAGATTCCTCGCCAATTATCAGATATCAAAACCCGATGCCAAATCTTACAAACGCCTTTTTATCCATATATCCCGGACAGCTTCCTCCGTCCCATTCCTTTTCAAAGGAAAAGGTAGTCGGTCCTACCCCAAAGGGCTCCGGATTTTCCCTGTTATGCGGTCCGAGAAGATTACGGTTAGAGAAGCACAGCGTCAGAGTCAGCTTATTCTCTCCTGCCGAAAGATACGGCGCTAGTTCAAATTCATCGGAAAACAGCTTATATCCCAAATCATGTCCGTTAATAACCGCACGGCAAACCGCAAATCTTCCTCCCAGACGAAGCATCGTCGGAACTCCCTCCGTATAATTTATAACAGTTGACGCGGTAAGCTCTCCGGCAAAGAAAGGATAGCCGTCTTTTACAATATCCGTCAAGTCTATTTTCCTGCTCCTGTTCGTCAAAATAAAAGCCCCGTCTGCGCGGTATATATTGCTTCTGCATTTCACAGTGGGAGTATTTGCCTGATCAAGACCGATACCGTCATTTTTAAAGGTTGCCTCAGAAAGTACTTTGACCTGTTCGACAGCACGCTCGAAACGGGTTTCCTGGTCCCCTTTCACGCGCATGGCGGCGGAAGCGTCGATCACCGCGGCCTTTTCCGTACAGATAGATCGGCTCTACTTCTGTGTCAAAAGCAAGACAATTGCGGAGTGCCTCGTTTCCTCCGCCGTACAGCACCTGATAAACATGCTCGCTCTGATAATAATCAAAGGTGAGGATAATATCATTCTTTCCTGTTCTGACACAATCTGAAAGATCAATCAGCTTAAATCGGCGGTCAAGTCTCCATCCCTCCGTAAAAGCCGCCTCTCTGCCGTTTACCGTAACCGAGGTATACT
>USPP01000239.1 GCA_900556615.1 uncultured Eubacteriales bacterium | reverse complement strand
GTAGTTACGGAAGATGAGGTGTTCGGACTTTATGCTTACGGAGCCGATCTCTATGAGAGTAAAGAAAGTGTTGAAATTACTCCCAAAGACGGAGTTCAAAAGCGAGTACATATTATCGGAGATGAGCAAATCGTCTCTTTCGAGCTTGCACAGGATTGCATTTCGAAAATGACATACAAAAAGGATATGACAGCATATACGTTTTCACTGATGAATAAATCGGGTATCGCTCACAACTCGGTTATAACGGTGTCCGGGGTTCTTCCCGGCGTTTACAAGGTATTAAAGGACGGTAAGGAATATACAGAATTTGTTTCCGATGGTTCTGACACAAACATGATAGAAATATCGGTTGATTCTTCGCTTTCCGAATTTGATGTGGAAATCGTACTTTCAAAATGATTGATTTTTGATCGATAAGGTGTTATAATATTCTCATAACAATGATGGGAAAAAAAGAATGACACTGATTATTGCAGAGAAACCGAGCCTTGCCAGAAATATAACCGCGGGGATCGGAAATTTACAGAAGAAAAACGGATATTTTGAGGGCTGCGGCTATATTGTAAGCTGGGCGTTTGGGCATTTATTTTCTCTTGCCGATATAGAAGCTTATAATCCCCTGCCGGAGGGACAAAAATACTGGTCGATGGATAACATTCCGTGTTTTCCTGACAAATTCATTTTTGAACTTAGAAAAGATTCCTCCGGAAGAGGAGATGATGGTGTTTTAAAACAGTTTCACATCATCGAGTCTCTTTGCAATCGTGAGGATGTTGATACTATTGTTAATGCGGGTGACGCTGACAGAGAAGGGGAGATCATTGTCAGGATCTGTATAGAAAAAGCGCTGAGAGCCTCAAAAAAATTGATGAGACTTTGGCTCCCCGATCAGACGCCCGAAACGGTAGCCGCTGCGCTTTCCGATATGAAGCCTGAAAGCGAATATGACAATCTTGCAAACGAAGGCTACGCGAGAACCTTTATCGATTGGCTTTACGGAGTAAATCTGACACGTTATGCTACTCTTAAAACCGGAACCTTACTTCGCGTCGGCAGAGTTATCGTCCCGATTGTAAAGGCAATTTATGACAGGGATATGGCGATCAAAAACTTTGTTCCGGATATCTACTATGCGCTTGTAAGCAAAGAAGAAACAAACGGCGAGACGATCGAGCTTCAGAGCAAGCGTAAGTTTGAAAAAAATGAATTTATGAAGGCTCAGAGCCTTTGTGATTCCTATAATGAAGTCGGTGCTGTCGTGACTTCGGTGAAAAAGAAAAAGGATACGCTTTCTCCGGGAAAGCTTTATTCTCTTTCCAAGCTTCAGAATGTTCTCGGAAAAAAATATAAAATGTCAATGGCAGACAGCCTTGAAATCGTTCAGAAGCTTTATGAGGAGGGTTACCTTACCTATCCGAGAACTAACTCGGAATACCTTGCTACAGCTGAAAAAGATAAAATCAGAAAGATTATTGAGAACTGTAAAAAAATCGGTTATCCTCTTACCTTTAAGGAATCCAAGACGATTTTTGACGACAGTAAAATAGAGTCCCATTCGGCTCTTACGCCAACCTATAAGATCCCGGATAAATCAAAACTCAGCGAGCGTGAAATGCAGGTATATTCAACGGTTTTCAGACGATTTGCTGCGGTTTTCTGCGCGGAGGACTGTGTTGTCGATAAGACTGAGATTAAAATAAAGGTCGGGGATTATGAGGTGTTTACTCTCAAGGGAACCGTTATCGTTGAAAAAGGCTGGACGAAATACGACGACTATAATCAAAAAGATAAAATACTTCCTCAACTCAAAAAGAATGATAAAGTGAATATTTGTTTTAAACCGACGGAAAAGGAGACTTCTCCTCCTAAGCATTATACCATTGAAACGCTTAACAACTATTTAAAAAATCCGTTTAAAACAGAAAAAGCTGCCGCCGATGAAAATGCGGGCGATGAGGAGGATTATCGGGCGATTTTTGAAGGACTTGAGCTTGGTACGGAAGCTACGCGAACCGGAATCATTGATAATGCCAGAAAGAGTGAATATATAAGGCTTAATAAAGACGTTTATACGATACTTCCGGGCGGAATTCTTCTGATAGAATCTCTTGTAAGGCTGAATATCAGCATGGATAAATATAAGACATCAGAGATGGGTAAGGCGCTGAAAAAAGTATATCGCGGAGAAATCAGTGTGGACGAGAGCGTGGCGCTTGCCAAGGAAGAAATCTCCGGGGTCTTTGCCCCCTCGGAAAATTCTTCCGAAACGGATACAGACATCGGTTTTTATCGTGAAGAAGCCGGGAAGTGTCCTCTTTGCGGAAGTGCGGTGATACGTTCAAAATTCGGATATTCCTGCACCGGATATCGTGAGAAAGAATGTAGGTTCTCAGTCGGCATATCCATTTGCGGAAGAACCATACCGATTTCTGCGGTGAAACGGCTTCTTGAAAACGGAAATACCGGAAAGCTTCTCGGCTTTATTTCAAAAAACGGAAAGAAATTCGATGCGTCTCTTAAGCTTGATAACGGAAAAGTTGTATTCGATTTTAATTAAGGACACCTCTAAAAATTCACTGCCCAAAACCGGCTCGATCTGTTTTCCGTCATTCGTCACAAAAATTCTTGACAGATGGATACTCTGTCTGCGGAATTTTTGTTTAGACTGACGAAAAAATCTCTTTTACACTGAATTATTAGAGGTTCCCTTAAAACGATGCCGCCGGATTCACGGCTTGCGTCTTGACGGTATATTTGTTTGTTCTTTTCCGTCACATTTCACAAATATCCTTGCCAGAGGGGCCGCTTTTACCTTTTCAATTGGTATTGTTCGAAAAAAATATGACTGTGCAGCTCTAACATCAGAATGGTGCAATATATGAATTCGGGGGACTGTTACGTTTGCGTAACAGTCTCTTGAAATTTTAACCTGCTTTGTCCGTTTTTCTGAAGAATTACCGAGGCAAAAGGAAACGCGTTGGAAATAGATTGACAAAAAAATCGAATAATGCTATAATCTATAAACATAAAACATCAAAAGGTTATAAAAATAAAAAATGTGATTTCTTTAACGGGAAGCAGCGATTCATTTCTTTTTCGTTTTTATCGGAAGAAAAATCTGATATAGATTCTAAGCGAAACGGGATTTTCTCTTGCGAGCAAAGAAGAAAGAAAAACTTCTTTTCTGTACTGTTTGCATGCGCAATTCAAGTTTTATTTTTATGATCTAAGTCTGTTTTTGCCATCAATTTTTTATTATATATTGAAAGAATCACCGAATCAATCGTTAACGGATCTTTCAGGCAGATTGATTGTCTGGCATCGTAAAAAACTTGAAATAGGAAGGCAGCGCCGGGTTCTGACGGTACGGATGGTCGCCGGATTTTTCGTCAGACGATGCAAATTGAAGAGGCAATGAACCCCTCTGCCGACGAAACCTGTGAAGTATGACGGAAAAGGGACAAGCAGATATGCTGTCATGGCGTCAGCTGTGAATCCGACGGTGTTGCCTTAATCGTATTTTTGCGATTTTTTGCCTTACCGTTCAAAAAATCATCTCGGAAATCTGCATAGCCGATTGATTCAGCGATTCCTTAATAAAACGGAGTGATAGTTTGTCATTTAACCTTGGTAACACAAAACTTGGATACGGTTTGCTTCTTGCGCCTATGGCGGG
>USPP01000238.1 GCA_900556615.1 uncultured Eubacteriales bacterium | reverse complement strand
ATCAGGCTTATGGCTGTATCTGAAGGAATTGAAAGCGCAGAATGCGAATTTGAAGTCAAAAATAACCCATAACATAACTTGGGTTAAAATAAATTTTTATTAAGGAGAACTTAATATGAAACGTAGCATTATTACCGTATTTGTTTTGCTTTTTGCTTTTGCCGTGTCGGCAATGCCGGTCGGCGCCGTAGATATGGTGGAACCGGTCGGAGAGGTATACGCTCCCTTTGTCAACACGCCTCCTGTGCTTGACGGAATACTGTCGGAGGGGGAGTGGAACGAAAATGCAGCGTTTATTCTGAGCGATTGGAATAATAAGAGCGTTGTTGCTTCTGGATTTACCGATGTAACTCCCGGCTGGAGCAGTGTTTTCCATCTTGCATGGGATAACGACTATCTTTATTTTGCCGCCGAAACCACTGATCCTGATCTTTGCGGACGCATTGAAGGAACGGAGGGCGATTATTACCGTATGTATATTGATTTCGGTCCCACAGTTATGGCGGGCGGCATGGATACGACCTGTTCTTTTGCATTCTGCTTGAATGAAGATGAGAACGGAAGCCTTGAAACCCAATCCCTTCTTGTTATTGATCCTACGGGTGTTGTGGAAGGTACCGGTTTTGGTACCAAAGTGGATTTGGAGAACAAGCTTTGGGTGTACGAGGGTAAGCTGCCTTGGTCCGAGCTTCTCAAGGTTTTTGCCGACCGTACCGGCGTGAGTATTACTCCCGCTGTGGGGCTCAGTGCAACCGCGCTTATTTACTATGCTGATTTTACCGAGGGACGTGTTTTGAGCAACTGGTTTGGAACAACCGTATCCGGTTATGAAGCTGCTACTTATTTTGGTCCGGAGGAATACGGCATAGAGATAAGCTTTGTGGGAGCCGATGAAACAATTCCGGCAAGACCTGAGACGACATTCCCGGTTGTTACCGAACCAGATGATTCAACAGGAGCAGACGAGAGCGTGTCTGAGGAAACCGGTGAAACTTCTTCTGATGATACACAAAAGAATCATGAAACGACGGATAACAGTGCGAAGACCGACAGTCCCACAACTACCGACGGAGGAGACGGCGAGGACGGTTCCGTAAACCCGATTATTCCGATTGTTATTATTGTTGCAGCTGTGGCGGTGATAGCTGTCGTTGTCATTCTCATGGTAAAAAAGAAGAAAAAGTAAGTGAATGAGGAGCGGGCTGTTGTGTTAAGCAACAAGCCCGGCATTTTCCCGGTGTCCCAACCGGGGAAATGCCGAATCGGGTGTTTTTGACTGTATTTTCTTTGGAGTATTATGAATTTAAATGGTCAAAATTGCGGATTTTATCCGCAAAACCCGACTGCGCCTCATAGAGAAATCCAATACAAATCCCGGCGGTTAATGCCGGGCAGATTAGGAGGAATCTGTATGAAGAAAATCATCAGCTTGCTGCTGATACTGTCGTTTGTTCTTACTGTATTGGCATGCTGTACCGAAAAAGATCAAAAGAACCCCTCAGATTCTTCGGGAACATCGCAGACCGGAACGCAGGACGGTTATAAGGCAAACGTTCCTGCAGTGGATTATAAAGGAGCTACCTTTATTCTCATGGGACGTTCACGGGACGCTGCTTGGGGGGAAATGGGACTGTTTTCGGACGGTTATGATTCAACGACGATGAACGATGCGGTTTATAACCGAAACAGCAAGGTTGAGGCTGCCTGCAATATAAAGCTTGAACAGATTGAGGTTTACGATACGCTTACAAGCAGCGGTGTTTTTTATAAGATGCTTGCGGAAAACGCTGCCTCGGGAGATTATATTGCCGATATTTGCTGCGCGGGATTAATTGACGCCTGTAGCCTTATTTCTCAAAATATCTTTGTCGATCTTCAGACTGTGCCGTATGTGGATTTGAATGCTCCTTGGTGGCAGCAGCGTATCAACGAGAGCGTCAGAATATTGAATAAACAGTATTTCGGTTTCAATGATATGATGCTGAATGATAAGTGTGATACCTATCTTCTTTATTTTAATAAAACCGTATTCGATGATAATCAGCTTGAGTATCCTTATCAGCATGTATATGACGGAACATGGACGAATGAAAAGCTTTTGGAATATATAATGGGCTATGGGCAGGATATGAACGGAAACGGCTATTGCGATCCCGAGGATAAGATCGGCTTTACCTATCTTCTCAACGACACCTTTTTTGTCGGAGCCGGGATTACCGGAGCAGCGCTTGACGAAGACGGATATCCGTATATGCTTGATTTTACTCAGAAAACCTCTGATGTTTATGATGTGATTACGACTGTTGTGAAGGGTGGAGTTTATAATTCCTATAATTTCGGAGATCTTGATACTGCGCGCGCTTGTTTTGATGAAAAAGGGTTATTTATGAATTTCCATATGCTTCATATGCAGGAGGTTGCCGCCTACTATGAATCTGACGTCGGAATCGTTCCTTGTCCCAAGTATGATGAGGCTCAGAAGGATTATTATTCCCGTGCGGGCTATAACGGGGCAACGGCGGTGACAATTTTGACTTCCACGGAAAATCTCGAACGGGCGGGAATTGTGCTCGAAATTTTCGGAGCCGAGTCAAAGAACTATATTTCCCCGGCGTTCTATGAAAAGCTGTTTACCGATCGCTATACCAATGATGAGGAATCGAAGGATATGCTTAGCATTGTCATAAACAGCGAGATTATTGACCTTGACCAGGTGTTCAAATGGGGAGAGATCATCGTAGCTGCATCATCAGCAGCGGGAAGAGGCGGAAGTGCCGCTACTCTCTACAGCCGTATTCTCAAATCAGCTCAGGTAAAGGTTGATGCTACAATTGAAAATTATTTCGATATTCAGTAACTCAGTAACAATACAGAGCGGAGAAAACGGATATAATCAGTCGGGCTTGAACGGAGGATTGTTATGAAAAAATTTACTGCGGCTTTGTGTCTGATAATATTGTTTCTTCTGCTTCTTGCTCTTACCGCCTGCGACAATTCTCAGAAGAAGCTGTTTCTTGTGGAAAACGGAACTACCGAATACAGGATTGTCGTAGGGGAATATGCTTCCGAGCAGGAAAGAGCCGCCGCCATATTGCTTTATGATGTTCTCAAAGCCGCAACGGGCGTTAATATTGAAATCAAGGACGATTGGCTCAGCGAAAAGCAAGGGGAACAGCCCTATGAGTATGAAATTCTGGTCGGCAGCACTAACCGTACCGAGAGTGCCGAAGCGCTTGCAAGCCTGTATCCGTACGGTGGTTTCTATGGGCAAATCGGTACAAAGATTGTCATTTGTGCCTACGACAGTACCCAAATTGAAGAAATAATGGATACCTTTATCAAGGAAGCGTTAGCTCTTGATCCCGAATATGATTACACCGACAAACTGACCTTTGTGGGAATGACGGAAAATTTACAAATCACAATGAGTGTTTCGGAGGCAGAAAGCTTTGTTCCGCTGGACGGCATTCTGACAGAAGAAAACGGAAACTATTTTCTTAAGAACAATGGATTCACGCTTTGTTTTATCAAAAACAGCAGGAGCTACGGTGTTACAGTACTGGACAGCAACAGCGGAAAGGTGATATACCGTGCCGATACTCCGGCGGGAATCCTGACATATCGATCCTCAACCTCTGAAAAAAAGGAGCTTGGCGCCGGATACGATACTGTCAGGCTTGAGAAATATAC
>USPP01000237.1 GCA_900556615.1 uncultured Eubacteriales bacterium | reverse complement strand
CTTGTTATGAGATCCATTTCCGAGGTGGAGCGGGGCAAAAGAGGTACATATACGTCCTGCCTGTCCCCCGATTCTCTTTGGCTGCAAGTATCTGAATTTCTCCCGCTCCACCTCGGAAATGGATCTCATAACAAGGCGCGTAATCGCACGTCTGGAAGGAGAGAATGCCAATGCCAAGCTTTGCGAATATACCGATCCCGATTCTCCCGAATACGAAAGAATGATTGAAGAAATCAGGAAAGAGCTTCGCTTTACTACGCTCAAATATCACAGACTTGACGATATGATCGCCGCCACCGAAATTTCGCCGTGTAAGCTTTGTACCTATTGTTGGAACGGAAAAGAATAAAGGATATCTCTAAAAATTCAATATTCTATAGATGCCAAAGAGATTTTTTCGTCAATCTAAACCAAAATTCCGCAGACAGCGTATACCTCTGTCAAGGATTTTTGTAACGAATGACGGAAAACAGATCGAACCGGTTTGGGACAGTAAATTTTTGAGGTACTCTAAAATACTTGTTTTATAAAAACCGCCTCAGGCTCGTACACAAGTCCCTTTCAAGGAATAAAGCTCATAAGAAGATTTTTCACTTCGAATTTTACAGTCAGTCAAAATCATTATCTTAGCGGCAATATTCCCTCTTCCAAAATAAAAAACAATACCATTTGTATCTTGTATTACGATATTTTTTAAGATTAATCTTGATTTCGTAAAAAAAACGTGATATTCTATTGTTAACTGTAAGATTTCATACTTAAATTTATCAAAAAATAAGGAGGGAACAGTATGCATCTACAGGAATCCGGTGAGATGTATCTTGAGACAATCTACATCCTGTCAAAAAAGAGCAGCGCTGTTCGCTCAATCGATGTGGGCGATTATATGGGTTATTCCAAACCCAGCGTAAGCCGTGCTGTCAGTATTCTGAAAAAAGGCGGCTATGTTCTTATGGATAAAGACGGCTATCTCTCGCTTACCGACGCCGGATTAGAAATTGCACACAAAATCTATGAGCGTCATACCTTGCTTACTAATTTTCTTGTCCGTCTCGGCGTCGATCAGGATACAGCAGTGGAAGACGCTTGCAAAATGGAACATGACATCAGCGATAAAACCTTTGAAGCGCTGAAACAGCATGCGCGCTCGCACAATGAAAACTGATTTCAATTGACAAAAAACAGTTAAGACAGCACTGCTGGGTTCACGGCTTACGTCTTGACGGCATATCTGCTTGTCCGTTTCCCGTCATTCGTTACAAAAATCCTTGACAGATGGATACACTGTCTGCGGAAACCTTGTTTTGATTGATGCTTGCCGTCTGTAAATATTGAATTTTTAGAAATTCCCTTAAGATGCCGCACCACAGCGACATCTTTTTCATTGTCCTTATTCTCTTTACAAATATACGTTCATACGTTTTTCAACCCGAAGCTGCATTTTGAAGGGTGTATATACGATTATTTATATCAGCAGATCATATATTTAAGAAAAAACCTTTTAAGAAGTCCTATTAAAAAATCCAACGAAGAAGCATCAGAATGATATATGAATTATAACGAAATCAGCATTATTTACACAAACCGCAAAACCATTTCGATTGAGGTCAGACATGATCTCAGTATAACCGTACGTGCGCCCCTGCGTATGAAAAAGAAGGATGTATACCGTTTTATCGACGAAAAAAGTCAATGGATCGATAAGCATATCGAGATTATGAGGCAGAGAGCTTCAGAGGAAGCGCTTCAAAATACAGAACCAAAGCTGACACCCGAGGAGATACAAGCGCTTGCAGAGCGTGCCGCAGAGATGATTCCGAAACGAGTATCGCATTTTGCTCCGATTGCCGGTGTGAATTACGGAAGGATTACAATTCGAAAACAAGTTTCAAGATGGGGTTCCTGCTCTTCCAAAGGAAATTTAAACTTTAACTGCCTGCTGATACTGTGTCCTTCCGAGGTACTTGATTATATCGTAGTACACGAGCTTTGTCACCGTAAACAGATGAACCATTCGCCACAGTTTTGGAATGAGGTAAAAAGAATGATGCCGGATTATAAAGCACAGGAAAAATGGCTGAAGGAAAACGGAAATAAAATAATCAGAAGACTACCGTGAAAGATATTGTTTGGCTTGTATTGAGGCACGGATATTTCACACGCCACTCATCTTAAAAACGGTAGCTGCCCCTTTGTTTCCTTCGAAATACAGAAGAAATTCATTACTGTCTGTACTGCCGCTTGATCAGCGGAGCGGAGATTAAAACAATAGGATAGAGGCAGTCGCCGCGCTTATATGGCATAAAAGAAATCTCAGACTTCTTGATTACAGTGCTCTTGAACGGATTTATCCGGCAGAAACCCATATGATTTTTGTTCGGAAGATATAGAAATACCTGATAAATATGACAGAAATCTGCCAATTTTAAGAAATCGAAATCTCTGACATAACAGATCGATGCATTTGTTGCTGCAACCGCAGATTACTGTAATCGATATACGAATGCTAAAAAAATCCGTCTATGCTTCGAAATGCGGTAACTATGGGGAATTTATAATCATACCGAAGAAGTATGCCATTTCCGTTCTGAAAAATCAAGACGGAAATTGTCGGAAAAATCAAATTTGTGTTGAAAAAGAAACAGATCAATGATATAATGTTATTGTCAGAATAAAATCGGCATATATATCGTATAAAATATTTTTCTATAATTTTATTATTGAAAGGAAATTTGATTATGGGACTGATAAAAGCAGGAATCGGCGCGCTGGGAGGCACTCTTGCCGATCAGTGGAAAGAATTTTTCTATTGCGATGCACTTCCGAATGATGTGCTGATGCGTAAAGGTCAAAAGCGAACCAGCGGACGTTCTTCGAATACCAAGGGAAATGATAACATCATTTCAAACGGCTCGGGAATTGCCGTTGCCGACGGACAGTGCATGATCATTGTGGAACAGGGGAAGATTGTGGAGGTCTGCGCCGAGCCGGGGGAATTTACATACGATAAATCCACTGAGCCGTCGATTTTCTCCGGAAGTCTCGGAAACAGTATCAAGGAAACGTTTAAAACGATCGGCAAACGTTTTACCTACGGCGGCGATACCGGCAAAGATCAGCGGGTGTATTACTTCAATACCAAAGAAATCCTCGGAAACAAATTCGGTACTCCAAACCCGATTATATTCGAGGTTTTCAACAAGCGCATCGGTATCAGCAGAACCGTACAGGTTCGCTGCAACGGTGTATATACCTATGTCATATCCGATCCGCTTCTTTTCTACACACGGCTCTGCGGCAATGTAGAAAACGAATTTACAAGGGATCAAATCGACGATCAGCTCAAGGTTGAATTTATCGACGCCCTCCAGCCTGCTCTCGGCGCGCTTTCCGAACAGGAACTTCGGCCGGCACAGATTCCGGCAAAAGCAAATGATCTGAAGGCAGCCATGAATGATGCTCTGAAGCAGGAATGGATAGAAAACAGAGGTATTTCAGTCGGCAAAATTGCCCTCAATCCGATCACACTGACGGAAGAGGATATGAAGAAGATTAACGAGCTGGAAGACGCGGCAAATATCGGCTCCAATCCGTTTATGATGGCAGGCAGAATGACTGACGCCACAGCGGACGCGATGCAGACTGCAGCCGGAAATTCCGCGGGCGCCATGACAGGCTTTATGGGCATGGGCATG
>USPP01000236.1 GCA_900556615.1 uncultured Eubacteriales bacterium | reverse complement strand
CCATACTCTGACAATTTCCGTTTCGGTCTGCTTCCAGCCTCCGACAGCGTGATACCCTGTTTCGGTTGCCGGCGCTTCGGTGTTCTCTATAGGCAAATAGCCGAGCGAAAGAAGCGTTTCCTTCTTCGGATTGATGATTCTTTTCTCTCCGACAATCACGCTTTTCGGCGCGTATATGAGTTTTCCGTTTTCAAGTTTTCCGTACATAGATTAGCCTCCTGTAAAATTGCCTGTTCCGGCATTGGTAAAGAATGCTCCCGACACGAAATCGTACATTCCGTATACGCCATCGCTTATACGTTGAACGGGTATAAGGTCCTGTATAAGCGAACCGTCTTCCCACACCTTGAAATAATAGATCAGTCCGTTAAGTTTTCTGCTGTCAACGCTTCCGTTGCCGTTTAAACCGAATAAGTACATATTCAAATTGCTTTGAAAATCCGAATATCCGTCGTACGAGTTCGTTAAAGCTCCGTTAACATAGCATCCGTTTTTGCCGTTTCTTACAGTATACACAGTTGCATATTTGGTTCCGCCTGCGGGTTTAATCTGGATGTCCGAAAATCCCGCAAATCCGGTGCTTGAGGAATAAGTTTCTGAGTAATAGTAATGCCCGTTTGAGTCTGCGGCAACCCTTGAACCGTATACCATTCCGTATGCGTCCACTTCCCAGCCGCCGTTTATTTTCTTATACTGAACTTCGATTTCGGTATTCTGATTAGGCTTGATTCCGGTATCAATATAGGCACCGGCGTGGTCGTTTTGCAGATAGTTAAGCTGTATATATTCACCCGGCAGCCCGCCGCCCGAAGGCTTAACATACATCATTCTCCGTCTCATGCGCTCACCGCCCAGGACTGATACGCTAAATAATTGTCAATAATCGAAATTTCGTATACCTTGTTTGCTTCGATTGTGATGTCTCCGATAATGCTTGACGGAAGCGTTAAGGTTGTAGCTGTTGCTCCTGAAGTGAAGCGGAATTTGTATTCGTTCACGACCGACGTGTCGCTCGGCGCGGCAAGCGTCACCGACAGGGACGCCATTTCGGGGAATACATAGAAAACATTTTCAAGAAGGGTTTGCTCGGCGTCAGAGCTTTGCATCGGAAGTACCGGCGTAAAGCATATCGTATTGACAACATCGTAAAGCTCGGAGAGATCAAGCTCAAGCTGAGCGGTTGTTTGATCGATATAGGCTTTGATAGCGGAGTTCTGAACGGGGTTTAGGCTTGAATCGCTCATAGCGCTGTCAATTACGGCTCCCGCACCCGATTCTCCTTTTGGTATGGAAAAGCTGAAAATCAATTTATTTCCGTTTCTTGAAAGAGTTACCTCCGCCTCAGAGTCCGGATCGCCGGTTGTGACTGTTCCGATTTCTGCGTCGAGGTTCTCCTTCAGTACGACCGCCTCCGCAAAGGAAAAGCGGAAGCTGTTATCGTTGAATTTCATGTTGAATTACCTGCCTTTGCACAGCAAAGGATCTTTCTTCTGAATTTTTTCTTTTGGGTTTCATGGAATGGTTTGACTCTTGAAAGAGTGTAGAGAACGTTTTCCGCATTTCTTTCTATAAAGAAAGGAAACCGTTCCCACTCTTCCAAGAGTATCTACCCCCTGTTATACAAAACCGGCTGTCAAGCCGCTCAATACCATCTTTCCCTGAATTCCTCAGGTGAGAGGATACCGCACTTGACGTCCTCTCTTTCCGCGGCTCTGTCGCTCTCGGTATCGGTCAGGACGCCGTCTCCGAAGCGTATTTCCGCCGACGCCTTCCCGTATGTAAGGCTGTATAGGGACGCCAGCGTGCCGGCGGCACCGATGAACTCGTAAAGCGCTGATTTTAGGGAGCTCTGTATGTCGCATACCGTGGAATAGGTTTTCTGACGCATCGATCTTACCTCAGTAGCGGTTCGCGCTATTTCGGAGGGATCGGAGAAGGTGCCTCTGGCTATTCCGCAGGCGTCCTCTATAAACATGACGATGCGGTTCAAACCGTTAATGAGAGATTTGTCCCGGAGCGCAGGGGAAAAGGTGCTGAGAAGCTCGTTCGAGGAGCAGCAGGCGTCAAGAGCATTGCTTCTGTAAAGTCTCTCTTTTCCGGGAGGAAGCTCAGGCTTGCCGTTTTTGCCGATTCGGAAAGCGTCCTCGCTGGCGTCAACGGCAAGCTCTCCGCCCTCAAACTCCCAGATAAGCCTTCCGAACTGAAGGTCAGCTTCCCTGATCAGTCCCTCAGCACGTCTGAAAACGGGAATGCCGAGAGGGGAATGAGGCGAGAAGCAATTTCCGAGAGGAATCGAGAAATAAGCGAAAAGGGGAGATTTAAGGTTTTTTATCTGTACGGAAGGGGTGAGCGAAGCCCACTCCGGTATATCGGAAAGTCCTGTTTCCTTTCCGAATCCGAAGCCTCTGTCGGAGACAAACGCTCGGTTGGTAATGGCATAGCCGTCGTTTTCGCGTCGGTGCTCCTCTATGCGGGTATAGAACCGATTTCCCTTTTTCAAGGTATAAATAAAGGCGCAGGAGATAATTTTTCCTGTTCCGTCGGTTTCAAGAGGAATGAAACGGGAGGGAAGCAGGCATTCTGCCGAGAGAACGCTTCCGCTGAAAAACGGCTTGAACATGACGCCTCCCGAAGCGCAGGCATATTCGGTATATACCCGGAGATGGGAGAAAAAGGAAGCCAAGCTTTTGCTTAGAAGTCTGCCCGAAGGATTTTCCGAAAATTTGCAGGAGAATTCCGTAAGGGTGAGTCTGGCGAGCTCGGCAGCAATTCCTGATGCGAGAGAAAGACCGCAGTTTCCGTTTTTCAGCCACGGCGCCGCGCCGCGGTAGATGTCAAGACTGTCGGATATTGCTCTCATTTCCTCTTCGGAGACGATTCCAACAGGAAGAATACTTCCGGTTGCAATCGGATCTCTGTCGATACGGTCTGCCAGCCTGTGAATGGTTTGGCTCAGATTCAAAAATATCACCTCTTAAATAAATATATTCATAAATCTCTTAACTATGTATTATTATATGAAATAAAAAGTATAAATGTTACAAAGAAATGAGGCTTAAATTATGACATAAAACAGATATATATTTATAATGTAATAAAACTGATACAAAAATGTAATATTTATAACAAATAAAATTAAATTGTGTTTCCGTAACAATAAAACAATAATTAACATAAAAAGTATCGAAAAACGCTTAAAAGTATTGAAAAAAATGGAAAAGAGAGTTATAATGGTACATAGAGATATTATAATCTAAGGAGGATTACTATGAAAAATAAAGTATTAAAAATAGTGACAGTCGTTATATTGTTAGCAACTTTAACTATGGCTAACTTTATTTACGTTGGCTATGGATTAGTAAGCTATGCAGCAAGTAGTATAGCTACAAATCATCAAAATGTAGAATTTGATGCACAATTAAAGGAAGGGAATATCTTATCTTTATTAATTAATGTAAAAAAAGAAGGATATTTTAATGGAGAAATTACTTTGGAAAATAGTAATTTTACTATTGACACACAGCAAAGTAATCAATATATAAACAAAATTGAAGATAGTAAAATAGTGTTAAATCAAATAAATGCTGGAACTACAGCACAAGTTGATTTGAAAATCAAACCTGTTAATAAGGAGATATTTGATGCAGGTTTATTAAGTGCGGTAAGTAAGTTGAATTTAAATGGTAAATACATGGATAGTACACA
>USPP01000235.1 GCA_900556615.1 uncultured Eubacteriales bacterium | reverse complement strand
GGTTAAATATCATATCCTCATAGGCTCTCATAGGAACGGTTTCCTCCTATGAGAGCCTATGAGGATATGATATTTAACCTGAAGGTCTTTTGCAAAGCGAAAAAAGTCGTCTCCTGTCACACCGAATACCGCTATATCGACAATCCGCTGGGAGCCATGGCAGGACAGAGCAAAATGCCCTCGGAGGATGTTATCTCCGCCTCAGAACAAATCGCCGGGTATCTTATGGCAAACCGTTCCGACTTTACGGAGGAACCGTTTTACGCTACCGCCTCGCATCTCATGTCCTATGTCTATGATATGTCAGGCAGAGAGGAATGCGAAGCAAAACATTCTTTTCTGAAGCGTGCGGTCGGCTTTTATAAAACATACCGCGGGGAAATACAAAGAAATCACGCCTTTTCCTTTAAAGAAAAGCTGTTCTATCTTTTTGTATCTCACCGATATCTTTACCGTAACGGAAGGATAAAAAAACTATGAGTAAAATCATCCTATATGCCCACGGAGGCTCAGGAAATCACGGCTGTGAGGCAATCGTACGCTCTACTGCGGAAATGCTTCGGGATTATGAAAAAATACTCATTTCTTCCGCTCCCGAAGAAGACACTCTGTACCGTATAGGCGGGCTTTTCCGCCTTGTAAAAGACATACAGCCGTATCAAAAGGCGTCGCCTGATTTTATTGCCGCCTATCTTGCTTTAAAGCTCCGACATAACTATATTCCGCTTGATAAACTGGATTATAAAAAATCCGCTTCGGAAGCGAAAAAGGGAGATATTGCCCTCTCTGTCGGCGGAGACAACTATTGCTATGCCGACGTCAGAAAATACACCATGCTTCACGATCTTTTTCTCGACCGCGGAGCGAAAACGGTACTTTGGGGCTGCTCGGTAGAGCCTGAGCTTCTATCCCGCGAGAATATTGCAGAGGATATCGCAAAATACAGCCTGATTACCGCAAGGGAGACGATCTCCTATGAAGCGCTGAAAAAAGTCAATCCGAACACCGTCCTTGTCTCCGATCCGGCGTTTACTCTTCAAACCGTCGTTCCCGAACTGCCTACAGGCTTTGAAGCCGGAAATACCGTCGGAATCAATCTGAGTCCTCTTGTCAAAAACAGCGAAAAAATCAGCGGAATAACCGTTTCAAACTACAAAAAGCTGATTTCTTATATTATCGAAAACACCGATATGAAAATAGCGCTCATACCGCACGTCATATGGAAAGGCAACGACGACAGGGAGGCTCTTGCCGAGCTGAAAAGCTTTTTCCCCGAGGAAAGCAGACTGATCGCTATCCCCGATATGGGCTGCCGCGAGCTGAAAGGAATCATATCAAAGTGCCGCTTCTTTGTCGGTGCAAGAACCCATGCCACCATAGCCGCCTACTCCTCCTGTGTTCCCACGCTTGTCGTAGGATATTCCGTCAAAGCAAGAGGAATTGCCCGTGATATTTTCGGAAATGAAGCGGAATATGTGCTTCCCGTGCAGGAGCTTGACAGCGAAAACGATCTGACCGACGCTTTTCTCGGCATAGCAAAACGGGAAAAGGAAATCAAAGAGCATCTGCAAAGCGTTATGCCGGGATATAAAATGAGAGCATTAAGCGCAGGAAACTTTGTCAGTAAACTGAAATGAGGATATTATCTTGAAAGAGCTTGTCAGCGTAATTATACCATGCTATAACGGAGAAAAATTTATAGAACGCTCTATAAGATCCGTTATAGAACAGGATTATCCCTATATTGAACTGATTGTTGTTGACGATGGCTCAACCGATAAAAGCAAAGACATCATCCTGAAGCTGAAAAAAGAATTCGACAATGAAAACAGAAAACTTAAGTATATATTTCAGGAAAATAGAGGCTTAGGCGGAGCCATTGACACAGGTCTGAAATCCGTTACAGGAAAATATTTAACTCTTTTAGATGCAGATGACAGATATCTTCCCGATTCAATCAAAGGAAAAGCAGAATTTCTTATATCCCATCCTGACTACACAGGCGTCAGAAGCAACGGATGGCGCATCTGCGGTAATCAGCGATGGTTATTTGTCAACAATGAAATAGAAAAGACATCAGAAAATATTGCTCCCTTAATTATAGAGGGAATCACCAACAATTGGGCAGGAAGCTATATGCTCCGTACTGATATTCTGTTTGCCTCGTATCCTGACAGAAACATATATCCTTCCCGATACGGTCAGAATATACAATTGCTTTGCCCTTGTGCCTACAACGGGAAATTCGGATTCATTGATAAACCACTTATGGAGTATATTCTTCAACCTACATCTTTAAGCAGAACGAATCATTCCCAATCGTCAAAGGTGAAAAACCTGAAAAATGCAAGCGGATATTACGACATAAGAATAAAGGTACTGGAGCATGTTTTTAACGGTATACATTCCAAAGAAGCACTATTTTACAAAAAGCTTGCCGACAAATCGCTGTACCGACAAATTATGTCAATCGCAATCGAAACAAACGATAAAAAGCTCATGAAAGAAGCCTTTGAAAATTTAAAGGCGCTCGGTATATCACTTGACGACAAAATAAACTACTACAAAAAAGTCTCCCCTCCCTACAGCCTTTTTTTGAGATTGCAGCGAAAACTAAAATCCATAAACCCTTGAAAGAAATGAATAAATGATAAAAATCAGTATAGACTCCTGCACCGGCTGTCTTGCCTGTGTTCAGGCATGTCCGATATCCTGTATTTCCGCAGAGATATCGGAAGAAGGCTTTATTTATCCGAAGATAAACAGCGATGTCTGCATAAACTGCAGAAAATGTGAAAAGGTCTGCCCGCTCGATGTTCCCTCCACGCCTTCGGAAAAACCGTCCGCTTACGCTGCGGTTTCTCATCATGACGACGTGAGAACAAGCAGTTCGTCCGGCGGCGTCTTTTCCCTGATTGCCGAAAAGATTATCTCGGAGGGAGGAATCGTTTTCGGAGCGGCATTCGATTCGGATTTTTCCGTCGTTCACCAATATACCGATAACGTATCCGATATTCAGAAATTCAGAGGTTCAAAATACCTGCAAAGCAATATCGGAAACACCTTCAAAGAGGCAAAAGTATTTCTTGACAACGGAACAACCGTACTGTTTTCGGGAACTCCCTGTCAAATCGCGGGACTCCGGTCTTTTCTCGGACGGAAATATGAAAATCTTATTTGTCAGGACATCATTTGCCACAGTATTCCCTCTCCCGCTGTGTGGAAGCATTATCTCTTCCTTCTTACCAAAGGTGAAAAACCAATCGCCGTTTCCTTCCGCAATAAAGAAAACGGATGGGAGGATTATACCCTCGCCATAGACACGGAAAGCGAAAAAGTGCGTTCTCCAGGTAGAACCGATCCCTATATAAGAGCATTCATTTCGGGACTTATTTCAAGAAAATCCTGCTTTGACTGCCGGTTTAAAGACGGAAAAAGTAAAAGCGATATAACGCTTGCCGACTGCTGGGGAGTGAAAAGCTTTGCTCCCGCCGCATACGATAAAAACGGCGTTTCACTTGTATTTTTGAACACCGAAAAAGGAAAAAAGCTGTTTGAATCGGTTTCCGAACAGTGCAGCTTTACACCCGTAGATTACCAAGCCGCGACCGATAAAAACCCGGCAGTGCTTTATCCCTCAAACTGTCACCGCAACAGAAAAAAATTTATGTCCGGTTACAAAAAACTCAAAACCGCCGACGATTTTGAGTTTTTTGTAACC
>USPP01000234.1 GCA_900556615.1 uncultured Eubacteriales bacterium | reverse complement strand
CGATCTCGGAAATAATGTCGACCTCATTTTCTCCTATTCAAAAATGTCGATTTTGGACTTTACATATCCGGGTACGACGGTCGGCACCGGGGAAAGCGCTTATTTCACCCCTAACATATCAAAAGCCACCGAATACTTCAAAAAATATAAATTCATAGGATAACCGATTCTTCGGAATCAATCGAAAGGACTTGCTTAAATCATGAACAACTCTGAAAAAACAATGGATCAAATCGTTTCTCTTTGCAAAGGACGCGGCTACGTTTATCCCGGAAGCGAAATATACGGCGGACTTTCAAATGCATGGGACTACGGCCCTCTCGGCGTCGAGTTTAAAAATAACGTAAAAAAAGCATGGTGGAAAAAATTTGTTCAGGAAAGTCCCTATAACGTCGGACTTGATTCCGCCATTATCATGAATCCCCAGACATGGGTTACCTCCGGACATGTCGGCGGCTTTTCCGATCCTCTTATGGACTGCAAGGACTGTCACGCAAGACACCGGGCAGATAAGCTGATTGAGGATAACGGCGGTCATGCCGAGGGTATGACATTTGACCAAATGACACAGTATATCAGGGATAACGGTATTGCATGTCCCGAGTGCGGAAGCCATAACTTTACGGACATCAGAAAATTCAATCTTATGTTCAAAACCTTTATCGGTGTCACCGAGGACTCTAAAAACGAGGTGTATCTCCGCCCCGAAACCGCACAGGGCATCTTTGTAAACTTCTCAAACATTCAGCGCACAACCAGAAAGAAGCTTCCTTTCGGCGTATGTCAAATCGGAAAATCCTTCAGAAACGAGATAACGCCCGGAAACTTTATTTTCCGTATCCGCGAGTTCGAACAGATGGAGTGTGAATTTTTCTGCAAGCCTGATACCGATCTGGAATGGTTCTACTATTGGAAGGATTATTGCAAGAACTTTCTGCTTTCTCTCGGTATCAAGCCTGAAAACATGCGCCTGCGCGACCATGAAAAGGAGGAGCTTTCCTTCTACTCAAAGGCTACCACCGATATTGAATATCTTTTCCCGTTCGGCTGGGGCGAGCTCTGGGGTATTGCCGACAGAACCAACTATGATCTCGGAAGACATCAGGAAGCAAGCGGAAAATCCCTCGATTATTTCGATCCCGAAACCAACGAGAGATATATTCCTTATGTTGTGGAGCCATCTCTCGGCGCCGACCGTGTCGCGCTCGCTTTCCTCTGCGAAGCGTATGATGAAGAAATCGTTGATGCTGAGAAAAACGATGTGAGAACTGTTCTCCGCCTCCATCCCTTCCTTGCTCCCTTCAAGGCAGCGGTTCTTCCGCTTTCAAAGAAGCTCGGAGATTCTGCGATGAAGGTATACGAAACACTTTCAAAGGATTTCACTGTTGATTACGATGAAACCGGTTCTATCGGAAAACGCTACCGCAGACAGGATGAGATCGGTACGCCGATGTGTATCACCTATGATTTCGACAGCGAAACCGACGGCTGCGTTACCGTACGCGACAGAGATACGATGGAACAAATCAGAATCCCCATTGACGGACTTAAGGCATATATCGAAGAAAAAATCAAATTCTGAGTATTTTTTCATATGAACTTCTTGGATTAACGCCGAATCTGTAAAAACTTATAAAATCGAAGCTGTCGCTTATACAGCAACCATAAAAAGGCGGACTAAATCCGCCTTTTTATCATGATCCGATCGGTTTTACTCCAATATTTTACGTTTTAGCGGTTTCTCATTGATAGAATGCCGGTATTCCGCCGTCAAGGCCTGTATCAATGAGGTATCGCTTCTTAATCATAGGGTAACTCATCTTAGAAAATCATCAAAAAGTTACATACTGCACTTGAAATATGCAATAATATCTGATATACTGATATCATTCTCTTTGTAATAAAAATACGATAAAATATTATCTTTACTAATTGGAGAAACAACAAATTTGAACGAATCTTAAGACAATACTGCCGGATTCTGATAATACAGATGCATCATCAAGGCGCAAGCCGTGAACCCAACGGTCTTGCCTCAAACCAACGATTTTTTACGACAGGATTATCAAGCAATGAAACTGACGGTTAATTTTGTAAGAAAACAGCTTGAAAAGCTCAAGCCGGTGATAACCGGCTGTTCTCTCGCCGCATCGCGCGCAGGTCAGACGGCGATCGGAGAACTGATATCTCTCCCTCTTCGAAAAGAGGAACGCTTTGAAAAAATTGTGTTTCCCGACTTCGAATGCGGACTTATCACACCGGAAAAGCAAACCAATTCCGATTCTGCCATCCTATATATTCACGGCGGAGGATATGTCGCGGGAAATCTTGAATATGCAAGAGGTTTCGGCTCTGTTCTTGCCGCCGAAACGGGAATACGAGTTTTCTGTCCTGCCTACCGTCTTGCTCCCGAAAATAAATATCCCGCGGCTCTGCGTGACTGCCTTTTTCTGTACAGGTACATTACCGAGACTTTGGAGATTCCTTCCCAAAATTTAATACTCTGCGGAGAATCCGCCGGCGGCGGACTGATCTACAGTATATGTATGAAGCTGAGAAAAATGGAAAAGCCCCTTCCTGCCGGAATCGTTGCCATCTCTCCGTGGACTGATCTTACTATGTCGGGAAAGTCGTATGAGGAAAAACGTGAAGTCGATCCTTCTATGACAAAGGAAAGACTTGAATACTTTGCCGACTGCTATGTACCGGAGGATATTTCCCGATCTGAATCCCTCATTTCCCCTGTATACGGAGAACTTAACGATATGCCTCCCTCTCTGATATTTTCGGGCGGAGACGAGGTAATGCTTGATGACGCCGTAGAGCTTAACGCAAAGCTCCTATTGTCAAATTGCGAAAGCACGCATATCATAAGACCGAAGATGTGGCATGCCTATATCGTGTACGGGCTTGACGAAACTCATGATGACATGGAGGAGATTTGCCGCTTCATTAAAAAATGTCTTCAAACCGCTTCACCCGCCGGCATATGTTCGGAGCCGACGAGGTTTTCGGAAGATACGGCAAACTCTGAAATTTAGGCAGCTCCGCCGGGTTCACGGCTTGTGCCTTTACGTCTTCTACTTGTCCGTTTCCCGTATACCTCACAAATTTTGTCGGAAGAAGAACTGTTCTTGCCTCCTCAATTGGTATCGTCTGACGGAAAATTTGACTGCACTCTCTACCACCGGAATCCAGCGGTATTGTCATAATTCAAAGCTTGTAATTACATAACCATAAATAAAGAAAGGAATCAGCTATCGATACTCCGTTCCCGCAAAAACCGATAACGGACATCGAAAGCACCCTGCAGGGAAATGAAAAAAAATCTGAGATGGATGAAGCTTGATAATGCGGCAAAAATATACCCCGCCGCACGGCGAAAATATTGGACCAATGTTTTCAGACTCTCAGTAACCTTTGCCGACGATATTGTGCCCGAGCTTTTACAAAAAGCACTCGATATAACCGTTAAGAGATTCCCATCGGTAGCGGTGAGACTGAGAACCGGCGCCTTTTGGTATTATCTTGAAGAAATTCCTGAGGCTCCGAAAATCATGAGCGAGGAAAGCTGCTCTTTAAACCGAATGACCTTTAAAAGCATAAGAAAGTGTGCTTTTCGGGTACTTTATCATAAAAACCGTTTATCGGTAGAAATATTCCATTCCGTAACCGACGGCAACGGCGGACTTGTCTTCACAAAAACTCTTGCCGCGGAGTATG
>USPP01000233.1 GCA_900556615.1 uncultured Eubacteriales bacterium | reverse complement strand
CCCAGCCATTACACAGAAGCCGTTCGATTCAATAAAGATTTTACCCTCGTCACATTCGTCAGAGCCAACCTTATTGCCGTTAGCGTCGTAAGCTCTTATGAACCACTCACCGTCATAGCCATACTCTAAAACTGCTTCGGTCATTTTTTCAACCTCATCCGAAATATATTTATACATTTCATCATTGTTGAGCGTCTTATAAAGCCTTGCAAATTCTCTGCCAATATACACGAACATTCCTGCAATAAGCACAGACTCTGCTACTCTGCCGTCATCGTCTCCCGTAGTCTGGAAAGATTCGTCAGGAATTTCGGAAAAGCAGTTCAAATTCAAGCAATCGTTCCAGTCCGCACGTCCGATAAGCGGAAGCCCGTGAGGGCCAAGGTTGTTTGTAACGTGTCCGAATGAGCGATTAAGATGTTCTAAAAGCGTTGCCGTATTGTTTTTGTCACAGTCAAACGGCACCTGCTCGTCTAAAATACCGTAGTCGCCTGTTTCCTTGATGTACGCAACCGTGCCTAAAATCAGCCACAGCGGATCATCATTAAATCCGCCTCCGATTTCATTATTGCCCTGCTTTGTAAGCGGCTGATACTGATGATACGCGCTTCCGTCCTCAAACTGCGTTGAGGCAACGTCAATAATCCTCTCTCTCGCCCTTTCGGGTATTTGATGTACAAAGCCAAGCAAATCCTGATTTGAATCGCGAAATCCCATTCCCCGGCCGATACCGCTTTCGTAATATGATGCACTTCTTGACATATTAAAGGTCACCATACACTGATACGGATTCCATATGTTTACCATGCGGTTAAGCTTTTCATCGTTTGACTCAAGAGTAAACACCGAAAGGAGATTATCCCAGTACAATTTAAGTTTATCAAGCTCCGCGTCGCATTGTGCTGATGATTCATATCTTGCAATCATTTCCTTTGCCTTTGTCTTATTGATTACATTAAGGCTTTCAAATTTCTCGTCCTTTTCATTCTCAATATATCCAAGAACAAATATGTATTCGCGGCTTTCTCCCGCGTCAAGTGACACGTCAATCTGATGAGATGCGATAGGATACCAGCCCGAAGCTACTGAATTGCCGCTCTTGCCATTTATTACTTTGTCAGGAGTGTCAAGACCGTTAAAGGCTCCAAGGAAAGTGTCTCTGTCTGTGTCAAAACCACTTATTTCGGTATTTACTGAATAGAAAGCGTAATGGTTTCTTCTCTCACGGTATTCTGTTTTATGGTATATAGCGCTGCCGTCAATTTCCACCTCGCCCGTATTGAGGTTACGCTGATAGTTAAGCATATCGTCCTGAGCGTTCCAAAGACAGAATTCAACGAATGAAAACAGATTTATGTTTTTAGCCTCACCGCTTGTATTTGTCACCTTAATTCTATGTATTTCGCAGTTATCGTCCACAGGAACAAAAGCTGTCTGCTCAACGCGGACGCCGTTTCGCTCGCCGGTGATTTTTGTGTAACCCATACCGTGACGACACTCATAAAAATCAAGCTCTTTTTTCATCGGCATATACGAGGGTGTCCAGCAATCGCCATTATCGTTTATGTAAAAATAGCGTCCACCGTTATCCGCAGGGATATTGTTGTATCGGTATCTCAGAATTCTTCTGTGCTTTGCGTCCTTGTAGAAGCAATAGCCGCCGGAGGTGTTTGAAATTAATGAGAAAAATCCGTTTGTTCCAAGATAATTTATCCATGGAAGCGGCGTTCTCGGAGTCTCTATTACATATTCCTTATTCAAATCGTCAAAATATCCATATTTCATATTTGTTCTCCTTACCAATAAATTTTCCAATCGCTTTTTTTCATGCGCATTAATGCTTCAAGATAGAAGTAGTCTCCCCAACTTGTACATTCCGGCTCATGACCGTGTTTTCTGCTGTACATACCGTCTTTTATAATTCCGTTGCTTTGAGGATAATCTACTGTCGTGTACTTTTCCGAAAGACTTGTCATCATCTTTTCCGCCGCATCAAGGAATTCCTGATTGTGATAATATTTTTCCATTTCAAGAATTCACTGCTGCGGAGGTATCCCGTGGTTCATCGCTACCATCGGAGAAAATCAAATCCCAATACGGAACAGAATCCTCCGGAAGATGGTCAATAAAATAATGCGTAACCCGTTCAAACAACGGCAAAATCGACTTCTCTTTAGTATAGTGGTAACATAGAGCAAGACCATATACTGCCCATGATTGTCCTCTCGCCCAACTGCTGTCATCGGAAAATCCCTGATGAGTTTCTCCCCGAAGCGGCTTATTGGTTACAGGATCAAAGAAAAAGGTGTGATATGAAGACGCATCAGGACGGATAATATTTGCGATTGATGTATGCATATGATTATAGGCGGCGTCATAATACTTTTTGTAGCCTGTCACTTCGCTCGCCCAGAATAGAAGCGGAATATTTAACATACAGTCAACAATAAATCTATAACTTTGCGAATCATCCATAGCACCCCACGCCTGAATAAATTTACCTTTTGGCTGATAACGCTTCAAAAGCCATTCTGCCGCCTCAATTCCATCCTGCTTCGCCTGTTCATCTCCTGTTATTCGATAATCGGCGACGCTTGAAAGTGTAAACAAAAAGCCCATATCATGATGCTCCAGTTCAACTCGATCAACCAACCTCTTATGAAACATTTCACTGTGATGCTTTGCCGAATTATAAAAAGCTTTATCACCTGTAAGCTCATACATAAGCCATAATATCCCCTCATAAAATCCGGTAGTCCATGAAACGTTCTCAAATTTTTTGAACACAAGATTTTCACTTTGTTCTGTAGGAAAACAATCATAGAAATAATTTAAGCTTTTTCTTACGATGCTCTCCGCATATGTAATCGCTTTATCAATATTCACTTTTTATCACTCCTCCTACTATAATAAATTTATGCGTAAATTACACGACAGTCATTCGTGTATATATCCATCTTGTTGCTTAAACTGATATAATGAAAGTGCAATTTCTGACGTATCACGCCTCGGATTTTCTGTCTGTAGATAAGTCAGTCTCTCATTTGTTGTGTTCGATTTATGCAGTAGATAAAAGGAGCTTTTATCCAGCCCTTTTTATTATAATTAGTTGACGCTGTTTACCGCCTTCGGTATGAAGGATTACCTTTGATGCTGCCTCTCCTGCACTCTGCTCTGCGAGCAAATCATCCTCTGTGGGAACATATATTCTATTTGTAGTCTCATCAATAAACAACACATTATATCCCGAGAAATCAGCTATTTCAATTTTGTCTGTCTGTCCCAGAGCAGTATCAACCTTTGTTTTCAGAACAAGATTTGTTCCGTTTCTGTAAAGCAACGTACCATATACCAATCTATACATTGCACCGTAATTATAGCTACCAATGGCATTGTATATATGTGATGTATTATGGCCATTTTCAGCATACTTTCCGTCTGACACAGCAATCATTGTTTTATTTAGTGTTGACGTCTCAGCAGTTTTTCCTTCTTCATTCCCTGTTTTTACATAATCAGGATTGTCTTCATCCTTCAAAGAGAATACCTTAACATAATCCACAAGCTCGCCTTTACTGTTTGTAACATAACGAATTATATCACCATGCTTTACTTCCGACATAATTTTTGAACCGTTAGGTCCATTATAGTAACGTTTCAGATAGACATCTTCTGCAAGGTCAACCTGCATTTGAGCATTACCCTGCCAGCCGATTATTCGAGT
>USPP01000232.1 GCA_900556615.1 uncultured Eubacteriales bacterium | reverse complement strand
GGGGCGGCGCCCCGCGTTTCCTTTTCATGGGGCAGAGCCCTATAAACCAAATGACTGCGTATCCATGTCGCTGGAACCGAGCGATATGGTCTTAGCTTTTATGTTTTATGGCATAGCGCTTTAGTATCGGTTTTTCAAGTGCACGCTTGCATTTGAAGAAAAGCGAGGTTTTATCCCTGATGGGCTTTACGAGAATAGCGTAAAGACCGAGACGTTTGGCAGACCATACGTCGGTAAAAATCTGATCGCCTACGACTGCAGTGTCGGAAACGGAGGTTCTGAGCTGCTCCATGGCGGCAAGATAATATTTTCCGGAGGGCTTTTTACTGTCCCATGAGGCAAAAAAGTGAAGCTCGCTGTTAAAGGCTTCGACACGTTCTCTGTGATTGTTGGAGATAAAAGCGGCGGAGATGCCGCTATCTTCAAGCGCTTTCAACCAGGCAAGCACCGGTGGGGTGGGCTTCGGATCGTCATAGGTAACAAGGGTATTGTCGATATCCAGAAGAACCGCGCGGATTCCGCGCGATTTCAGATATCCGGGCGTGATTTCGTATATATTGTTGAGATAGAGATCCGGCATAAAATACTTATCTGTAAGCAAAATGTAATTCTCCGTGTTTCACTGATTTCCGAATCAGTATATCACATATTTTGCTTCTTTTCAATACAGTTTACAAATATTGCTTGCAATATTGTTGCGGAAGATGTATAATAATTTGGATAAAAAATTCTGAAAGGACTTCCTTACTAATGGGTTATCCGAGCTTATTATATAAAACCGAGCCTAAGCTGAAGCCGATGAGTCTGTCGGTATTTGAAGATTTACAGCTTTTGAATTTTATTCCGCGATCGGTGGCAAAGGCGGTGCGGGTTCCCTGTGAGGCGGAAAATATATCGGCGCGGCAAGCGCTTTTCCGTTCTTTATCCGACGGGGAGGCAAGGGGGCGCTTCGCTGCGCTTTACAAAATATCGAAAAAGCTTATTCTGCTTTCCGAAACGTATTTTTCCGCACGCTGTGACGCAGAACGGAACGCGGTATACCTGTCCCTTATGCTGACAGAAAGAGAATTTGCGCAAAAAGCGGCGGAAGCGGGCTTCGGAGATCCGCTTTCCGATTGCTTTGCCGCTGCCTTTTTATCGGAGATGTCGCAAAAGCTTTATCATGCCATGTCGGAGGATATGGATGCGCTGCGTCCCGAGCTTGACAGCATTCTCGAATTGGCTTTCCGTATTCATGAGCAGGAGATAAAATCGGGAAACAGATCGGAAAAAACATATTTGGAGCGTATCGGTGAATGCGCCGCAACGCTCGGACTTGACAGACCGAGAGTAAAGGACGCGGAGGCAAGACGCCTTTCACCCGATATCGTTGCGTCGCTGTCTGCTCTTCATCCCGAATTTTTTAAGAAGCTCGCGCTTTTTTATGATAGATATAAAGGACTTTACTCGGCGTCGGTAACGTATTACAGTAAAGAGCTGCTGTTCTATCTGACAATGCTTGATTTTCTTGACAAAATTAAAAAAGCAGGGATTCCGCTTACCTTTCCGACGATGAAGGAGGGCAGAGGAATCTCGGTAAGCGAAGCATATGATGTTTCTCTGCTCGCTAAAAATGAAACAAATATTATTCCGAACGATATCGAATTTACCGAAAGCGCTCCCTTTTTCTATCTTACAGGTGCAAACGGCGGAGGAAAGACAACCTACCTGAGAACCGTGGGGATTGCCGCAGTGCTGTTTATGAACGGCTGTCCTCTTCCCTGCCGGAGCGCTGAATTCGGACCAATAAGCTCTGTATTCACACATTTTCCGAGAGATGAACGCTTTGACGGAAGCGGGCGCTTTGTGGAGGAAAACGGCAGGGTTCAAAAAATACTTGAAAATATGGATGAAAATTCTCTTGTGCTTCTCAATGAAACCTATTCCGCGACGAACGAGGAAAATGCTGTTGCTATGACCGAAAAGCTGGCAAACGAGCTTTACGGAAAGAGTATTTTCGGGCTTTATATCACGCATCAGCATTCACTTGCCGAGTCGGAGATTCCCTATCTCAATGTATTGATAGACAAAAACGATAGCAACAGAAGAACCTATAAAATTGCAAGACAGAAAAGCACGGGAGGTTCTTTTGCCAAGGATATTCTCGAAAGGTACGGGCTTACCTCCGAGGCTCTTGAAAAACGCTTCGGTAAGCCGGAAAACGATATAAGGAAGCGGGATGTCTGAACGTTGAACGCGTAAAATTTTCAGAATTCCCGAAAGAAAGGCGAAAAAAGTGAAATTCAGCTTACTTCAGAAAACAGAGGATCATCCCGCAGTATGCGAGGTTTTGTATGATCTTTCAGTTGACCGCGCCGTATATAATCTTGTTTCCGATAAGCGTCGGGCGGATTATTTTATATCGGTGCTTTCAAAGCCGCTTACCGAGCGTGAAAATATTATATTCAGGCAGCAGATCTATCTTGATTTCAAGAATATTCCCGGTCTTTTTGACTCGCTTCAGCTTCTTTTTACACGCTATGATAAAATAAAGAGCGATTGGCAGGAGATGAAGCTCGGCAATTCTGCCGGCAGAGGCTCCGAGATCAATCCCGAGGCGCTTCTCGATTATACCTTTTCCTCTCTCAAGGTCACGGCAATATTCCCCTCGACGATTGCTTCCTTTTTCACGTCGATCGGTCAGACGCTTAAATCCTATCCGATTAGGTCGGAGGGGCTTGTTTCCATGCGGGATTGGTGTCTCGGAATGGCGGATAATGCCGCGCTTGACGAGATCGTGGAGATATCCCAACTGTTCCGGTATCAGACACCCGATTGCTTTGATTTTACCGTTGCCGCGAAGCTTGACGGCGCACTGAGGCTTTGCTCCTGCGATATCTCCGGCATATCGGAGCATAAACAGGAGGGCGGTGCTTTCAGCAAGCTGTTCTCCAAGAAAAAACAGGACGACGGTTTTTCTTCTGTCGGTACGGAGCTTTCGGAGGCAGGAGAGGATCCCTATTCCGATTCTATCTTCATGCTGAACGAGGCGCTCTGTCGCATCGATTCGGCGCTTACCCAGGTGACAAACGATGTTTATGAAGCGTTTTTCGGTATGTCAAACGAAATGATGTTTTATGAGGCGGCGCTTTTCTATGCCAAAACCGCGGAGGACAGCGGCGTGCCGCTTACACTCCCGTCGCTGCTTCCCGCAGAGGAGGATCGCATTGCGGCGGGTTTAAGAGAGCTTATGCTTCTTTCAAACGGAGCCGGCTCCGAAACCGTTCCGAACGATCTCTCTCTCGGAAAAGAGTTTTCGGGATTGCTTGTCAAGGGACTTACCGACAGCGGAAAAACGGTTTATCTCCGTGCCGTCGGTTCCGCTCAGCTTTTTGCTCAGGCAGGGCTTCCCGTGCTTGCAGAGCATGCGGAAATGAGCATAAGGTACGGCTTTTTCTCTCACTTTTCCTCCGCGGAGGAGGAATTTCTTTCAGGTGACGCGGCAGGACGCTTCGATCAGGAGGCAAAGGAGCTTGCGAAAATTATCGGACAGCTTCAGCCTTATTCGCTTTTGCTCCTGAATGAGACTTTTCAGACAACCTCTTACCGAGAGGGAACAGAAAGTATGTACAATATTCTTCGCTTCATGCCGAAATTGAGAACGAAATACATTTTTGTTACCCATCTTACCCGTTTGTTCGGATATATGGAAAAGGAAAACGTTATCCTTGCGCAGACATCGGATGCTCCCGATATGAAGTATAAAATCATCG
>USPP01000231.1 GCA_900556615.1 uncultured Eubacteriales bacterium | reverse complement strand
GTCATCGACACAGATAACGGCGATGATACGTCAGATCCCCTCCCGTTTTCAGAAGATACCGCCCCGAATAACACCGATAATCCAACGCTTCCTCCCGATGATTCTTCCGAAATAAGCGACAGCATTACTGTTACCATTGTAGGACGTCCCGGCGAGGATACCGAAACCGGTCCCGCTGTGCTTCCTCCCTCGCAGATAAGCTTTTCGGATATACTCCATGTTATAATAATTGTTTTAGCTCTTGCCGCTATGTTCGGATTTGTAACAATTATGATTCTTAAATTCGCTCATAATGAAAAAAAATAAAATTTTAAGGGCAATACCACGGGGTTCTGACGGCATAGATGCGCAGTCTTATTTTCATCAAACATATCATTTAAGGAGGCGACTCCTCTGCCGGCAAAATTTATGAAGTATGACGAAAAAGGGACAAGCAGATATGCCGTCAAGGTGTGAGCCGTGAGTTCGTCGGTGCTGTCTTAATATAAGCATCTCATCCAATGCTATCAACCGTTAACAAAATCCGGAAACGCTGCCATCCGCAAAAAATAATTTATAAAAAATACAGGATGCAAAAGAACAAAATAAAAAATCGCTTATGACACACGTTTTCTTGTATGTCATAAGCGATTTTTCTATCAGTGACACAAAATTACACTATGCAACGTTACCAGATTTTCCTTTGCACTCAGACAAGTCAAAAATGCTCTGAATGCCGCATGGCGGCTGCTTTTTTGACTTGTTCAGTAGACATTAAATAATTTTCCCCGCATATAAACAAGTAAACAGATCCGTTAAAACGGGCAATAGAAAAAGTCCCTCCTGTGGCAGACCTGAAAAATCTGACGCAGGAGGGACTTATATGCTATCGGAAAAGAAGGCAACGAAGAAGATGAAAGAGAGAACAGGGCTAAAGAACAGGCTGATAAAAGAGAAACAGGAAAAAGAATCGGATATGCAAGGAACAAGTAGAAGGCGTAAAGCAAAACCGACGCTCTATAAAAAACGGTGTCATCTTCAAAAAACAACGGGATTTTAAGAACTACCTAAAGCCATTTTACGAAGTGCACTTCTTAAGGGTATCTCAAAAATTCGATGTTCATAAACGGTAAAGAGATTTTTTTCGTCAGCCTAAACAAAAATTCCGCGGACAGCGTATCTGTCTATCAAAGATTTTTGTGAGGAATGACGGAAAACAACTTAAGCCGGATTTTGGGCAGTGAATTTTAGAGGTGCTCTTAATTTGTGTCTATTGTATTCTCTCCATATCGTCTCTGAGATAAGGACTTTATGATAAAACGTTTTTCAAAACCGTTGATTAGGACACGGAGCTTTTATGGTTAAAATACCGTTAATTTTTTGCCGGATTTCTCATGCTTTCGTCGGCATATTTTTCTTGCACAGCATTTTTTATTGACGAATAAACCGAACTCATATATACCGCCCAAATAAGAACGGCAGCGGAGTTAATTATTTGATAGAGCGGTATGATATAAAGTAAATCATAGGCAACAGTGTTTGAAATGGAGAGACATGCTCCTATGATAACACCTATTTTGAGTTTAAACTGTAGGTTCTCTTTTTCTTTTGCGGAAGCGGAATTGTGAGATATATATGAGTTTTCCCAATAAGTTCCCGTGTGCTCATCAATTATTCTTTTGACGATAGAATAGATAGAGTACAGTGATAAAATATACAGAACACAGGAAATTAGATTGATAAGGGCAGGGAAGGCAAATTTTTCAGATACGCGGGAAAAGTTCAGAATGGCAGTTTCATGATAACGGATATTGAAAATAAGTGAAATAATATAAGAGACAATTCCGACAAGAAGGGAAAAAATCGGGATTTTCTTCTTGGATTTATTGGTGAAAAGCAAGAGTCTTCCGGAAGTTCTGACAGTTTGGTAAATACATACGGCGGAAATAAACTGCGGAATAATTTGTATACCGTCTATATAAAACGAAATCATAGAAAAAGCCGAGACGGTAAGAAGCGTCGAGACAGCAGAAACGGTTCGCATGGCAATTTGTGAAACAGTGTGATTGATTTCAGAGATGTTTTGGGAGATTGCTTTATTATATTCGGCATTTTTTTTGAGCTTTGAAAAGTATTTTGCTGCTATTACCAACCACAGAATACCGATGATAAATGATATGGTAACCGTTATCGACATAATTCCTGTTTTATATGGGGCAAGAGGATAGAGCGCGGTATCATAGACATTGCTGTCGTCAATATACAGATAAATAAGCTCCGGAATTAGAGAAAGAATTTTTTTGGCAATGAAGAAAAAAGCAAAAAGAACAGATAAGATGCGAATTCCTTTAAGGCCGAGTGCATTTTTTTCTGCAAGATATTCAATGCCGCTGAAGAGGTTTCTAAACGCCGGGATGATATATAGAATACTTAAAACAGCAAAAGCAAAAGTAAAAACAAGATAAAAGGCTGGATCGGAAGCCGCAACAGAGATGAGCGGAATGATTACCGCAAATTGAATAAGCGATATCCAGAAATATTTTTTGAATGCGGATACAGAATCCGATAAGGAAGGTGACAGCGGTGCTATCGAGGTTATTCCTTTTAAAATGAATAAAATCCCAATGAAATCCGGAAGCGGATCAATTATATTGATCTCAGGATTAAAAAGGAATATAAATCCTGTTATTATTAGTTTGTAGTTCATAGTGGTGAGCTTTTTGCCCTCTTTCGGAGGAAATCTCCTGAATATGAATTTTTTGTAATTGTGAAAGAAAAATCCGGAAACGGAGGAGGAGTCCTTCCGTCTCCGGAATATAGCTGAATAGAGATAATTTATTCGGCTTCAGTATCATTTATCCCGCAGCATTTTTTATATTTTTTTCCGCTGCCACAAGGACAAGGGTCATTTCTGCCAACTTTTTGCGATTTTTTTATAACAATAGGTTTTTTCTTGACCTGGGCAGCGCCTTCAAAGCCTTCTCCGGTTACTTTGGCAACCTCAACACGCTTGATTTCCTGCTTTTTCTGCTGCACAGAGAGCAGCATTCTGACAGTGTCCTCACGTATAGAAGCAATCATCTCGTCGAACATGTCGGCAGCGGCAATTCGGTATTCGCTGATCGGATTTCTTTGTGCGTAAGCGTTTAAGCCGATGCTTCCTTTAAGATCCTCCATTGCATCAAGATGATCCATCCATTTTGCATCAACATTTCGGAGAAGGACAACCCGTTCGATTTCTCGCATTTGTTCCGTGCCGAAGATTCGCTCCTTTTCTGCATAAAGCTTTTCAGCACGGTTTTTAAGTTCTGATTCAATATCGGAGGGGACAATATTTTCGGTTTCCTCCGGAGTATATTTAAAATCGGAATCTGTGCAGAGAGTTCCTCTGAAATAGCTTCGCAGCTCATCAAAATTCCAGTTTTCGGGTGTTTCGGGATTTAGGCAGTGATGAATCTCGTCGGAGATCACATTTTCGATCATATCTGTCATCTTGTCTTTTAAATTACAGCCGTCAAGGACATCTCGCCGCTGTTTATAAATAACGGTACGCTGTTGATTCATGACATCGTCATAGCTTATTACGTTTTTACGGCGTGCAAAGTTGTTATCTTCAAGCTGTTTTTGTGCATTTTCGATCGAATTGGAAAGTATTTTCGCTTCAATCGGCTGATCGTCCTCAAGCCCAAGTCTCTCTACCATACCGAGAATTCGCTCGCTTCCGAAGAGTCTCATGAGGTCATCGTCAAGGGAAAGAAAGAATCTCGATTCACCGGGATCGCCCTGTCGTCCCGAACGTCCTCTCAGCTGATTGTCAATACGTCGGCTTTCATGACGTTC
>USPP01000230.1 GCA_900556615.1 uncultured Eubacteriales bacterium | reverse complement strand
CGCACAATGCTTGTTGTGCAGCTGCGCCGCCGGATTTTTCGTCAGACAATACCAATTGAGGAGGCAGGAGCGACTCCTCCGCCGACGAAATTTGTGAAGGTTGACGGAATAGAGGTAAGCAAATGCGCAATAAAGGCGTTAGCTGTGCACCTGGCGGTATTGTCCTAAAATCTTTAAGCGATACAAGATTGTCCACAAATCAAAAGAAAGGATTGCCTGACTTTCAATCAATGAAAGTTCCCGGTCATAAAAATGAAAAGAACAAATCTTATCTGGGGAAAACTCTTGCTCTGCTTCTGCGAAGTGCTGACGGGAATCATACTGCTGATAAACCCGATCGGCTTTACCTCCGGAATCATTACAGCTCTGGGAATTGTATTAACTGTGATAGGGCTGTTTTCTATTATACGCTATCTCCGAACCGATCCTGCGGAAGCGATCGCCGGTCAAGGGCTTATGAAAGGACTATGCGCAATCCTTGCAGGATTATTCTGCGTTCTGAAATCCGAATGGTTTCTCTCCGTCTTTCCGATTTTAACAGTCATATACGGTATCGTCATCTTGATAACCGGTATCGCACGTATTCAATGGACAATCGACATGCTGCGCATGAAACAGGGGAAATGGTATTTGGCAGCCCTTGGTGCCATAGTTGCGTTATTATGCGGAATGATTATTATAGCAAACCCGTTCGACACGGCGAAAGTTATATGGATATTTACGGGAATCTCTCTGATTGCAGAAGCAGTTATAGATCTTCTTATTGCTGTTTTAATTTACTTTGAAGGCAAAAACTCCGGCAAACCGGAATGAGCAGGAGGTACCCGATTCGCCGCATACGGCGGATCGGCAAAACTTGATTTATTCAAAAAATAGGGTTGATTTTTTTATAAAAATGCTATACAATATATGATAAGAAATCCCATTTCACGAAAGGACTTTAAATATGGCTCTCGTTACTACAAAAGAAATGTTCAAAAAGGCATATGCCGGAGGATACGCCGTTGGCGCCTTCAACATAAACAACATGGAAATCGTTCAGGCAATCACCGAAGCGGCTCAGGCGAAGAATTCTCCCGTTATTCTCCAGGTCTCCGCCGGAGCAAGAAAATATGCTAAGCATGCTTATCTTATGGCTCTCGCTCATGCTGCAATTGAGGATACCGGAGTTGATATTGCCCTTCACCTTGATCACGGCGCAGATTTTGAAATCTGCAAGGCCTGCATTGACGGCGGCTTTACTTCCGTTATGATCGACGGTTCTCACCATTCCTTTGAGGATAATATTGCCGTTACTAAAAAGGTTGTTGAGTATGCTCATGCTCATGGTGTGGTTGTGGAAGGAGAGCTTGGAAGACTAGCAGGCGTCGAGGACGACGTAAAGGTTTCCGCTGCCGATTCCTCCTATACAAGACCGGAAGAGGTTGAAGAATTTGTTTCCAGAACCGGAGTCGATTCTCTCGCTATAGCGATCGGCACCAGCCACGGCGCTTACAAATTCACTCCTGCTCAATGTACGAGAAATGAAAAAGGAATTCTTGTTCCTCCTCCGCTTCGTTTTGATATCCTTGAAGAAGTCGAAAAACGACTTCCCGGCTTCCCGATTGTCCTCCACGGCGCGTCTTCTGTTGCACAGGAAGCCGTCGCTGAAATCAATGCTCTCGGCGGAAAAATGCCCGACGCTATCGGTATACCGGAAGATCAGCTCCGGAAAGCTGCCAAAATGGCTGTCTGCAAAATCAACATTGATTCCGACATCCGTCTCGCTATGACGGCAGGCATCAGACGCGTATTTGCCTCTAATCCTTCTGCTTTTGACCCCAGAGAATATCTCAAAGTCGGACGCGACGAGGTTAAAAAGATGGTCGAGCATAAGATTGTTGATGTTCTCGGTTCAGACAATAAGATGTAAGTGGCTTTGCAATGAAATTTACTGCTGAATACCGCGTCGATACTCACGATACCGATATAAACGGTTTTGCTTCTGCTACCTCAGTGATGCAATACATTCAGGAAGCCGCCAATCTGCAGCACGAAGCCTACGGTCCCAAGCTGGAGCTGCTTCGCGCTTCCGGAAAAGCCTTTATATTAAGCCGCTGTGCCGTCGACATTTTTTTGCCGCTTAAAGCACAAGATATGATTAAAGCAGATACCTGGCTCAGCGAGGCGAAGGGATACGGATATTTCCGTAACAGCATACTTCGCCGCGGGGAAGAAACCGTTGCCCGTATGTCTGCATTTTGGGGAGCCATTGATATCCCTACAAGAAAGCCGATCAAAGCCGAGGAAATCAAACTCGGCTTTGATACCGATAGCGAAATATTGACAACAAACGCCCCTGTAAGGTTCAGAATACCGAAGGAACTTTCTATGACTTTCCTCGGAGAGTACAAGGTTGTATACCGTGACTGTGACGAAAACCTGCATATGAATAATACGCAATATCCGGGCGTTTTCTGTGATTTTCTGCCGGACATGCATAACCGGAGAGTCACCGGCTTTTCGATAAGCTATCAGAATGAAGCAAAACTCGGTTCCTCGTTCACTGTATACGGTACCGAGGATAACGGTATCCATTATTTCCGCACAATACTCGAAGGTGGAAATATCGGTGCAGAAGCCAGAATGACGCTGAACTGAACCGTTGTTTATGAAAAGATAACTTAGAAAGACGCGGAAGGAGCTTTATCCGAACGCGTCTTTACTATTATGATTCCCCTTGAAAGGAAAAGCCTTTATGAAAACCATCTTATTATGCTCGGGAACGCGTCTCTCTGAGCTTGAATACGCCAGAATGCTCGAACTTGAACTGTCGGATAAAGGCTTTTCCGTTCTCCGCACAGAAGAGTCTTCTGAATATTCTGCCGAAATTATTGTTTTCGATGAAATATCGGAAACCGAAGCGGAACGGCTCGGCGGAACGGCAAATGAAGCCGGTATCCCGGTAATCTGCTGCGCCGCCGAGCGAACGGATTCTCTGCCTTCGGGAATGATATATTTTGAACGTCCCTTTGACATAAAACGCTTTTGTGATTTTATTACCATTATTACCGACAAAGGAAGAAATGAGGCACAACGGCAAAAAGGGTTTGCCGGAGATATTATCATCGACAGGAAAAATAAAACCGTAACTTGCCGGGGGGAAAAAATCAATCTCACGGTAAGAGAATATGAGCTTCTTCTTTATCTCGATTCTCACCGCGGCAAATCGGTTTCCCGTGAGGACGCAATAAGAGACGTATGGGAATTCGGGTATACCGGGGATACTAACGTCGTTGATGTTTATATAAGATACTTGCGCCGGAAGCTTGACGAGAGATTCGATGCGAAATTTATAGTCACTGTGCGCGGTAAAGGATATATGCTCAGATAAATCATGAAGATTTTTCTTTCCGAAAAAGCAGATGCTCCAAAGCCAAAGTTTTCTAAAAATGAACAAAAATGCTCTTTTAGCTATGGATAGTACAGCAAGATAAAAAGCCCTGCTCCGAATCGCGCAGGTCTGCGAGGTGTCGATTGCAAATAACCGCGCGACGGCGGACTATATACTGTAAACGCTGAAGCAAAGAGAACCGCAGCGCATAAATAAAAATAATTTTCATTTTTTACAAATAATAATCCGTTATTCATTTATTTTTTGTTCAATTATCTTGACAATCGGATATATATCTGCTATAATACAATCGTAAGGAATTATTTTGGGGGGAACACCGACATGAAGAGGAAGCTTTTCCTCGGCGGTTTTCGTCGTCTGCGTCTCGGATCTCCATCGCACCGCTATCCCCTGATCTTGAGCAGTACAGGCGCATAAACCGCTGAACAG
>USPP01000229.1 GCA_900556615.1 uncultured Eubacteriales bacterium | reverse complement strand
GCGTTTCTTTCTTTATAGAAAGAAATGCGGAAACCGTTCCCACTCTTTCAAGAGTCCAATAAATTATTATTTTTCCATATTAGTACTAATCGTTTTTATCAGTTCCCTATTATGACAAAGCTTTATTTTAATATCGGATTTTTTACGAAACCAACGTTGACCGGGCGGTTTTCAAAAAACACCTTCTCCGGATTTTCCCGGTAATTGACGGTTCATTGTAATCATGACTCAATCCAAAATTCAAATTGACTTTAGCCTTACAGCTCTTATTTCCATACAGATGAGTACCTCTAAAAATTCACTACCCAAATCCGGCTTGATTTGTTTTCCGTTATTCGTCAAAAAATCCTTGACAGAGTATAGATCTGTCAAGGATTTTTTCTTTAGACTGACGAAAAAGCTCTTTGCCTGTCTATGAGAATTAAATTATTAGAGGTACCCTTATTTTATATCCCGTTTTTTCTCCGCATAAGCCTTTATATGCTCGCGAATAGAGAGCTTTGATGAAAAAGCGAAAAGAAAAGCATATTTTTCTTTTCGGGCTTCCGCAGAGGCACGAATATGCTCCTTGAACTCCTCGTATCTGACAAGGATCTGATATTCATCTGCCGCAGCCTTTATTTTGGATACAAGCCGGAAGGAATAACACACGTCAATGGCAAATACCCCGAAAAACGCACCTATGACAAACGAAAAAGCAAGATTATCCGCAAACCACGACAGTGCCGCGCGCACCTGAGGATGAATGAATAACAGATACAGAACACAAAGTGCTGTCCATATGGCAGAAAAAAGAGGACAGATAATTCCGTCAACATTACCGGGACGCCGGCTGTAATCCCATAGCTTCACATGCATCCCTTTTATAAATATGAGCCCGGCAATATATTCGATAAAAGTCATCGCTGCTCCCATAACCAGTACGGTTACAAGCTTGCTTACAGCTGTAATGCTGATTCCCCAATATGGTTCGCACTCTGCTAAAGCATACATAATGCAAAGACCAAAGCCGTAAAGAGGTAAATACGGTCCGATCAGAAAACCCGGATTAATCCATTTCCGGTTTTTATTTGCGGGAGTGAAGCGGCGGTAAAAAAGCTCTATCGCCCACCCGCAGGTACATCCGGCATAAAAAAGAAAAGCAAATATCAAAAAATGATTCATATTCCGGTGATCCCTTCGGCAGCCATTATTCCGTCGTGAAGCGACAGTTCTCTTTCCGCTTCGGCAGAATTATTCACCGTTTCGGGATCGCGATATGTTGGTACTACTTTTTTCAACGCCTCAATGATCATACCCTGATCCGTTCCGCAGCAGTTTTTCAAAGCCTCCCGAAGCAATTCCAGCTTTTCCTCCACAGCGGCTCTGCCGATCGGTTTATCCTTTTCGATAAATATTCGGTCATGATCGGTACGAATCATTTCCTCGTTACGGATCAACAGCTCCTCATAAAGCTTTTCCCCTGGTCTGAGACCGACTTCTTTTATTTCTATATCCTCATATGGCCTAAGTCCGGAGAGTCTTATCAGGGTTTCGGCAAGATCGATTATTTTTACCGGATCTCCCATATTCAAAACAAAAAGCTCGCCGCGTCTTGCCATAGCGCCCGTCTGCATCACAAGCTGAGACGCCTCCGGTATCGTCATAAAATATCGGATTATCCGCTTATCGGTAATTGTTACCGGTCCCCCCGCCTCTATCTGAGCGCGAAAGAGCGGTATAACCGAACCGTTTGAGCCGAGAACATTTCCGAATCTGACCGCAGAGAAGGTTGTCCGGCTGTCATATCTGCTCTGTACAATCATTTCGCAAAGACGTTTGGTTGCACCCATAACATTGGTGGGATTAACTGCTTTATCGCTTGAAATAAGAATGAATTTTTTCGTTTCATACTTTTCCGCAAGCTCAGCCATATGATAGGTTCCGAAAACATTGTTTTTCACAGCTTCACAGCAGCTGTGCTCCATAAGGGGAACATGTTTATGAGCCGCGGCATGAAATACGATTTCCGGACGGTAGATTGCAAAAATCGCGTCCATTCGCTGTAAATCCCTTATTGAAGCAATTTCTACCGAGATTTTCAGTTTATTTCCGTATTTAAGCGTCAATTCCTGTTGAATATCGTAAGCATTGTTTTCATATATATCGACAATAACAAGCAAAGACGGAGAACAGGCGGCAATCTGACGGCAAAGCTCGCTTCCGATAGAACCGCATCCTGTTACCATGACAACCTTGCCGCGATAAAAATCGGCGGTTTTTTCGTCGGCTATACTAACGCTTTTTCTGAAAAGCAAATCCTCTATTCGAATTTCCTGTATGACTTTTTTACCGATACGCTCCGAACTGCTTACATCGTTCATCGGGAAATCATAGATCTTTACCTTGCAGCCGGTTGAGGCATAATATTCGTTTAGCCGCATTGCTTCCTCCGGAGAAATATTGGCAAGAGCAATAAAGATTTCCTGAATCGGAAGGGTGTTGAGCTTCCCGATAATTTCCTCTTCGTTGTAGACTTTCAGTCCGAGAATTCGGTTTCCGATTTTGTTCTTGTCTATGTCGATAAAGCAAACCGGCATGTAATGAGAATGACGGCTTGCCATAAGCTCCTGCGCAAGCAAAACGCCGGTTTTTCCTGCTCCCGCGATAGCCACACCGATTTTATGGTTATCCTGTGCAACGCGACAGAAGCCTCCGAAAAAGGTCTGGTAAACAAAACGGAGAAAAAGCGTTGTTATATTAAAAGAAGCCGTCACAATGAAAGCCTGGCAAAGGCTGAACAGGAGACTGTGATTCAGGTTAAAAAGCTGAAGTGCGCCAACCGAAAGCAGTCCCGCCGCCGTATCGGAAAGCACCATGGACAAATATGCCCTTGAATTTGCATATCTCCATACATTTCTGTATACCTTTGTAAGAAGCCTCATCCCAAAAATGAGAATCATAAAAATCGCCCCGCATATTAGATAATGCCAAAGCGAAAAAGCATTTTTTCTGAATAGACCCGCAATAAACTCCGCGGAAGTAAAGGCAATAAAAAAACACGCAAAATCAATAAGAAAAAGTGTTATTCTGCGATTATTATGTAAATTACGCATTTATAGATACCCCATAGCAATTCCCTATTACAAGTAATTTAGATGCTTTTTACATCCGGTTTTCGATTATACAATCAGATTTTGATAGTATTGGTAATATTATATCACTTTGTACCGAATAAATCAATACCCAACAGACAACAAGTAACTGTCAAGTAAAAGTTGGCAAAAAACGACGAAAGAGGAAATGCGTTTCCTCCACATTCGTATGTTCCTTTGATACAATATTATGGTGGTCTGTAATAATATTGTAGGAGGACATTATGAAAATAAAAAATGCAGAAGAGAATAAAACCTATGGTCAGATACTTCACAACAAAAGGTGTGGAATTAAAATGACCGAAGAAAAGCTTGCAGAGCACCTTCGACAAGTGATATGATGACAGTATACTATACCTACTGTATGCTGTTTTTTTGTTTTAATAGCACGTCACTCATCCCTCTGTCAAGTGTCAAGAGAACAGCTTATGTTACCTTGACGGTATTTCTGTTTTACTATGTGTAAACAAGGATAAGCCACAAGTGGCTTCCAAGCCGCCTTACCAATGTTCCTCGGTCATTCATAATTGGCGGTGGCCGGAAATGCTTCGCCTTTCGTATAGCCTGTTAATTACCTTTATTTCTGTGAAACAGATCTAACTGAAATTGCACGTCATCGTCTTTTATTCCGTGGGAAAGGAGCGTAGGAGGGAAAGAGTGGATAAAAACTTCTCATAAGCATAATAAAAAACA